>CADBNZ010000012.1 GCA_902796155.1 uncultured Pseudomonadota bacterium | reverse complement strand
TACTTTCAGAATCTCTTCCGTTTTTGGAACTACCGCCAGCTTTTTTGGTTGCCATAGTCTAACTCCTAATGCTTTATTTCTTCCACTTTCAGAACAGTAACAGGCTGACGATGCCCATTCTTTCTGCGATAATTTTTGCGATGGCTTTTCTTAAAAATCAGAACAGTTCCGCGTCTTTTTTGAGCGACAACACTCGCAACAACTTTCGCGCCTGAAATTAATGGATTACCCAAGACGACTTTACCATCCGATTCCGTCATAAGCACGTCATTTATCTCAACCGATTGCCCAACTTCATACGGAAGTTTCTCGACCGAAAAAAAATCACCTTTTCTGACTTTATATTGCTTCCCGCCTGTCTTTATAACTGCCAGCATAATGCATTCCCTGTTTAATTAATAAGATATAATAATCATTTCGGCGCTTAAGTTAACCTATTCACATAATATTTTCAAGATATATTGGACTTTTTTTACAAATACAATATATGATCTTGCTAATTGTTATAGTTATTGAGGTTCTTATGGCTGAATTACTGATAAAATCCAGAGAAAATATGAAAAGAACGATTGTTCTGTTTCATGGATACGGAAAAAATCGAGATATTTTTGCATCTGTAGGAAGAGCCTTTTCAAGAGCCATAACTGACGCAGATATACATATTCCAAATGCTTTTCAAGAATGTGCGGAAGGAGGCTATCAGTGGTTTCCATTTATTGATGAAAACGTAGAAAGCTGGAAAATGGCATATTATGACGTGGAACCGCAGTTAGAGGAATACGTAGCAAATATCGTGCAAGAAAAAAAGCAAACTTACGATGATGTAACCTTTGTTGGATTCTCCCAAGGCGCGATGATATCAATAATGCTTGGAATAAAACTCCAAGTAAAAGCAGCTATAGCATTTGCCGGACAATTACTTGACCCGAATATCTCTGTTAACTCAAATCAACCGAAAATTTTCATGGCTCACAGCAAAATGGATAAAGTGGTTCCTATATCAGAGATGTATTCAGCAGAAAAGATTCTGCAAAGCAAAGGATTAACGGTAAAAACATTCATCAGCAAAGCAACAGAACATGTTGTGGATATTGACATGATAAAAGTGAGTGATGACTTTCTTCTTGAACAAAATTCACATTAGGGATTTGAAAAGCTACAAAAAATTTGGGATTTTCTAATAAAAAACCAAAAAACAGCAACTAAATGTTGTTAGCTTTTCTGAAGGAATCGAATGAGATAATCTCATCTTCATCCAAATCAGCTTTATCATTATCCAACATCGAGTAGTAATATGTTTGGCTTCCCTCAATTACTCCCGCAGGTCGCAAAAACTTCCCCCATTCCGCGACAGGTGGCAATAATCCGTTACGATTGTGATACACAAGCATATATTTTCGCGATTGCATTTTCTCTAAAGTATCGCTGTCAATTTCTCCGGATTCAACAGCGACATCAAGCAATCTTGTCACTCCAATCTCTGTTAAGACGCTCAGCATTTTTCTTTGACCGTCGGCCTTCATCATAAGATAGCTTCCGAAACTATCGAGCATATAATATTCGACAAAATCACCTTGCTTATAAAGTTTGGAAAAGAACTCCGAAAAAACAGGGTCTTTCAAATGCAATAACTCCCCAAACAAAGCGTGTTGCAAAATGCAATCCGTATAGATATCGAAATATCTGTGGGCAGATCTGTTTACAAAATTGACTATATCAAAAGAAAGATTTTTTCTTGAAAAACGCGAAATATACCCTGCATTAAAAGCGTCTATTCCTATTCTATCTTCAGCAAGCCCCGTTAAAAGTATTTTTTGTATTCCTTTATCCAAAATTTTCGAGCAAAATTCTACTCCGTTCATGCTTGGCATTTGATAATCGGAAACTACAGTAGAAATTTTATTGAAACGAGCAGATGAATAAATTTCTGTATGCAATCCGCTCATGTTAAGCAAAATAGATTTCCACTCAGATGTTCCTTCTTCGCCACTTCTCACCAAATTTGAATAATCTAATCTATTTTCTTCGCTCGATTCATTTATAAACTCCAGAGCCTCTGAAGCATCTAAAAACGACCTACATATAAAAGGAGTATCCGCAAGACTCATCTTGAGAAAACTTAAAAATCCGGGATCATCATCTACTAAAACAACAGTAGTGGGAAAAAAGCAACTTAACATACTGCCCATAACCAACGCCCCAAAACCAAAAAATACCAAAAACCAACCTACAAGGGTAGGATAACATCGATATATAAATAATTCAATTAATCAGAAATGCTTTTGAGTACTTCCTGTGCCGCCAATTGTGAATCATTTGGAATTAATGTTTTCATAATCGACTTAAATTGTTGCTTTTGCGCTGCTCTCTTCGCAGGATTATCTATAAGTTCAGTTACACAAGTGAAAATTTTCTCCGCGGTGCAGTCTTTTTGCAATAACTCAGGCAATACTAATTGATTAGCTAAAATATTTACCAGCGAAACATATTTTATTTTTATCATATATTTTACAAGCGCAGCCGTTATCGCTGATGTTTTATAAATAATAACAGACGGAATACCAACACGCGCCAACTCTAACGCCACTGTTCCAGATGCAGCAATTGCTACATCAGAGACATAAAACGCGAATATTTTTTCCTTTTTTGAAGTCGTAATTATAGGAGGAACATCCCAAGTATCCGTATATTCACGCACATGTTCTTCCAGTGAATCAACCGTAGGAATGATAAAACGGACATTTTCATAATGCCTAGAAAGCATTTCGGAAAATTCTTTAAGAATTGGCATATGCTTGTCTATTTCCGATTTTCTGCTCCCCGGAAGTAGCGTTATAATCTTATATCGAAATCTATCATGCATATTTACGCGCTTTTCTTCCCGCGAAAATTTATAAGTCACCGCTTTTTCTGCTTCAACTGTTCCGCAAAGTTTTATCGTTATTGTATCATCGTTCCAATTTTGTACATTATCTTTCCATTGATAATAATTTTTATCGTATCTCGGTGTAAAACCTATCGATTCCAAAAAATCATTCTTCAAATAATCCGAAGGTTCATCGAAATCTTTATCAGTCGCTATCGGATGACCAACAAAAACCGTATCCAGTCCATATTTTTTGAATAAATCTGGTTCAAAAGGAAGAAGCGCCAATAATTTGTCCACATACTCATGCATATCTTGCGCGCGATCACTCCTCCATGCCCAAACTGACGGTGCAACGTAATGAACAATCGGAATATTCGGAGCGACAGCTTTTAATGCTTTGCTAACACGACTTGTAAAACCAGGAAAATCTATCGTAACGACTACATTCGGTTTGTAATCCAAAATCTTTTGCACTGTTTCATCGATCTTCTTTTTCATGTAAAGAGCTTTCTTTACAACTTCCCAAATACCGATAACAGATAATTGATCTATTGAAAAAATCGGCTGCAAGCCTGCATTAATCATGCATGTACCGCCAATACCGCGAAACTTGACATCACTGCGAATAGATTTTATATCGTTCATTAATCGTCCGCCGAGATAATCGCCAGAGGCTTCACCTGCAATTATAAAAATTCGCTTCGAATCAATTCCCATGTTTATCATCTATCCCTACAAAAAACATAGAAAAATCATCAAACTTTTTGATTAACTCATCTTTATCCAAAACTATGCAGCTTCCGCTTTCAACTGCCAGCCCAACGAAACCATTCGAACGCAAATTTTCGAAAGTTTCCAATCCGACTGTTGGTAAATCCAAGCACCGGTCTTGTTGTGGTTTTGATGTTTTCACCAAAACTCCGCCTGATTTTTGCTTCCGCAGATTCACGCACCTTTTTATAAGCTCATTTGTTCCTTCTATGCACTCGACACCAAGAACATCGCCTTCGCAAACGATAACAGATTGCCCAATGTCCAAACTGCCGATGGTTTTCGCAACCTCAAAGCCTTTTTTTATATCCATCCATTCGGATTTTGTTGGTTTTCTTTTGGAAAATACGCCAGACTCTACAAAAATATTGCCGATTAAATCTGTCCCTGAAATTATTTCGAAACCTTCATCTCGCAAAAGATCAGAAACCGCCCGCAAAAGCGCGTCATCTCCCGCGAAAATCGATTTTCCCAATTTCAGAAGCCAAGAAGCTCCTTTTGCATCCAAAGATAACTCTTTGAAATTAGGACGTTTTACAGCACCAGCAAAAACAACTTTATTAACATTATGCTCATGAAAAAATTTTATCGCAGAACCGATTTTTCCGATTTTAGTTTGAATAAACGCCACTTTAGAGGCAATTTCTTCGCAAATTTCTCCGATAAAAATAACGCAACAAGATATTTTTTTATCTAAACAAGATTGTACAACCTTTTTTGGATAATTTCCGTCACCATAAATTATGCCAATACAATCTTTCGAATAATCACTCATTAATTTTTTCGCTGAGGTTGCGGATGACAAAATGATCTCTCACTTTTTCTACGCATAAAATCTATTATTTCTCTGACATGTGCGGAATCCGAAAATTGTTCTTCTGCCTTTTTCAAATTATTCGAAACAATATCATCGTCAGAAAAAATAATTTCGTATGCCTTCTGCATAGCCTGAACATCTTTCCGACTTACATCAGAACGCTTTAATCCCATGATATTTAAACCGCAAAGATAAGCTCGCTCACCCTTTACATTTCCATAAGGGATAACATCCCGTTCAACGCCAGACATACCTCCGATAATCGCACCTTTTCCTATGCGAGTCCATTGGTGAACAGCGGCTAACCCACCGATAATGACGTTATCTTCAACGCAGACATGTCCGCCGAGAGTAGCATTATTTCCCATCACAACATTACTTCCGATAACGCAATCATGCGCGATATGAACACCAATCATAAACAGATTTCCATCGCCGACTGTCGTCTCCATGCGCCCGCCTTCCGTTCCTGGATGCATAGTAACGTATTCGCGAATGAAATTATTTCTGCCGATTATCAATTTGGATTTTTCGCCATGAAATTTTAAATCTTGCGGACGAAAACCGATAGCAGCAAAAGGGAAAATTTTTGTCCCCTCACCTACTATTGTACGCCCTTCTATGCAAACGTGAGACATAATCTCAACGCCGTCATTGATTTCGACATCATCGCCAATAATAGAGTACGCACCGATAGTTACATTTTTTCCGATTCTCGCTTTCGAAGAAACTATAGCCGTTTGATGTATCAAAATGCCCCCTCTTTATTATTTCGACTGCGCATCTTTTTCAGATGGAATTACTATCATAGCTGTAAAAGTAGCTTCCGTAACCAGAGCATCACCAACAAAAGCTTTTCCTTTAAAACGCCAAACATTGCCGTGACTTCTATCTTTTTGAACACAAAGTCGTAATGTATCGCCTGGCTCAACTAATTTTCTGAAACGAACACCATCCATAGACATAAAATAAACCAAACCGCCACTTTTCTCTAACGCCATAGTTTTCGAAACAACAACACCTGCAGTTTGCCCTAACGCTTCCACGATAAAAACACCCGGCATAATCGGACGAGATGGAAAATGCCCCTGAAAAAATGGCTCGTTTACTGTAACATTTTTTATTCCGACAGCACTCTCACCGAGAATCAAATCTTCGATACGATCGACCAGCAACATAGGATAACGATGCGGAAGACATTCTTTTATTTCGTTCACATTGAGAGAGATTTTTTTCAGTTCTTGCTCTGTATTTTCCATATCCATTACTTATCCACCTATTTATATGCTATTGATTCGTCTGTTTTTTCTTCGTAACTGAAGATTTTAAAAATGCCGCTTGACGTTTCCAAATTTCCGCATCTACTGCAGGAATGCCCCCGACAATTTGGCCCGGTTTTACACTTCCCGCAATTCCGCTTTTTGCCGCGGCAATCGCTCCATCTCCGATTTCGATATGCCCCGAAACTCCAACTTGGCCAGCGAGCAAAACTCCGTTGCCGATTTTCGTACTTCCTGCGATTCCAACCTGTGCAACGATAATCGACATATTACCGATAGTAACATTATGCCCTATCTGAACAAGATTGTCGATTATGGTGTCATTTCCAATTACCGTATCTTCAATACTTCCTCGATCTATTGTTGTATTTGAACCGATACGAACACGATCACCAACAATAACGCGTCCCAATTGTGGAACATATATCATAGACTGCCCTGTCGGAATAATTCCAAAACCAGATTCACCTAATCTTGCACCGGAATTAATGATAACGCTCTCGCCTATTATACTGTGCGAAATAGTTACGTTACTGCGAATGTATCCGCCCGAACCAATTTTGCATCCACATTCGATAACTGTATGATCTCCGATAAAAATGTTATCTCCGATTTCTACGTTCTCGCCAATTACTACATAATTACCAATGCAACATCCTGAACCAATACGCGCTGTTTTGTGAATAATCGCCGTTTCTGAAATATGCGCTGAATATTTTTCTTTTGAATACAATATATTAAGCGCTTTTGCATAACCAACTGTAGCATTCGGAAAAACCAAAGCGATTGTACCCTTTGGAACGTCATCAATGTTTCGTTCTGTGACGATAACAGCTCCCGCAGACGTTTCTTTTAAATCATTGAGATATTTTTTGTTTCCGAAAAATGATAAATCGGTTTTTACTGCGCCTTTTAAGGTCGAAATACCGCAAATTTCGAAATCTCCTTCGCCAATCATTTTAAAACCGCATTTTTCGGCCAATTCTGAGACTCTTATTTTCGATAATTTATGATAAAAACGAGTATCAATCATTTTTTCGTCTCTCCTTTGACGAGCAACTCAATATATTTGCATTTCATATCAACTCTTTTTATGGTTTCGTTGGTTATATCCACACAATTTTGCCCCGAAAATACGACAGCATCGGACGCTAACACAACATCGATTTTTCGCTCATCCACAATTTCTTTTATTGCTTCCCGAATTATCACCTCAAGAGCTTCTATTGCTTTGTGATATGCCTCAGATATTTGAAAACTGCGTTCTTTCACCATGTCATAAAGAATCAATTGCAGTTCCTCGACCTTACGAGGATCAGATCCCGACAGTTTATTTGCCTCCATCGATTTGATTTTTTCTTCCAAATCAACCAATTCTTTTTTGGACTTGCCATTTTTATTAGCAACCTGCATTTCAATCCCTTTTCCGGCCTGCGATTCAGCCGCAACCTTTTTCAGATCTATCATAGCGACAGACTGAGATACATTCTCTGCATCTGCAAAAACGCAAGAAAAAGAAAAAATAAAAAACGTAAATGCTACTGTAAAATAACGCATATCTTTACATAAATCCTGACAATGTAAATGTTTGTTTCTCATCAAACGATTGTTTCTTCAAAGGAAAACCGAAAATAAAGCTCATAGGCATGCCGAGAGGAGATCTTGCCCACTCAATAGCAACACCTGTAGAAATTCTCATTGCGCTTGAATCTCGTATATCTTTTTTATTGTATTTTTTTACTCCCCAAGCACTACCGAAATCAAAAAATACGACTCCGTTAATTCCCATTTCTTTGGTAGATAAAGGCGCTTTCGCATAAAAACTTACCGTCCAGAATTTATTTCCACCCACGCTGTTGTCTTTATTATCCTTCGGCCCGACTCCGCCATAATCAAAACCGCGCATGTTCTCTCCACCTCCGAGAGCGAATCTGTGAGCGCTGCGCGTGCCTTTTATTTCGTGAATATGACCGATATTTGCATCAACAATAAATGTAATTTTTTCCGTTAAAGGATGATAATATTTTGCGCCAAATTCATTCTTAAAATATTGAACATTACCTATAACACCCGCATAAGAGTTCGTCATTGATAACTCATATCCCTCACGCGGATTAAATTCGTTATCGGTGCTATCATATATCAATGTCGAGGCAATTTCTCCGGAAGTATATTTGCCATACTCATCTTTCATAAGAACTGTATCTTTTTGGCTGTCCGGAACAGTATCGTACGAACGATTATCCGCCTTACTCCACCAACGTCTTTGATTTCGCGCCAATGTGTAGCGAACTATATGGTATACATTTTCTGAAATCGCGTATCTGACATACGGAGATATGAAAACCGCCTTTGAAATACTTTCATCGACCTTTTTTCTATCGTACGAATGAGCACCAACCGTTACACCAGCGCCAAAATTTTGGTCCATAAATCGAGGATCATACAAATTGATTTTGCCTCCGTAATATCTTTGCATCCACAAAACTTCTGCCGACAAACTGCGTCCCGTTCCCATAAGGTTGTTTTCGGTAAATCCAAGCATACCTCCGAAACCATCGGCATCGTTAAGGTTAAATCCGAATTTAAATTGCGCCGTGCTTTCTTTTTCTTTTACATTCACGAGCAGAATTTTTTTATCGTCCGCCGAACCATCGATTTCTGACAATTCCACATCATCGAAATAACCAATTCCTTTTAAGCGTTCAACCGTACTTTGGATTTTATAAACATTAAGAGCGTCGCCCTCATGAACTGTAAATTCTCTACGAATTATGTTATCTAATGTTCGGGTATTTCCAACTATATTGATTCTTTCAAGAAACGCTTTCGGACGTTCGACTATGACATACCTAATAAAAGCAGTTTTATTTTCCTTATCATAATCTGTGTTAATCGCGATATCTACAAAGGGATGATCTTTTAAAGATACCTCTTTCCTGATTATATTCCTGTTCAGATTTATTTTTGATTCGTTATAAATTTCCCCTTTTTCGATCGAAACAAATTCTTTAAATTCATCTGCTTTAATATTTTCAACTTCAGACTCTAAAGTTGCACCGGAAATAGTGTACTTGTCGCCTTCATCCATTGTAAAAGTGCAATAATACGATTTTTTATCCGCATCCATTTCTGCAGAAGTAGATGTAACCATAAAGAAAGGATATCCGTTGTTCTTATAAAAAGAAGTTATCGAATCTACATCAACATCAATTCTGTCTTCTCGATATACATGGCTGTCATAATCCCAAAAGCGCCAAAGTTTTTCTTCTTTTGTAGCCATAACATCTTTGAGATCATCATCGCTGAAATTTTTGTTACCGATAAAAATGATTTTCTTCACAGTTGTTTTTGAGCCTTCATCAATTTCAAAAACAATATCGACCTTATTGCCGGCTCTTCTTATAATTTTCGGAACAATCACGGCAGAGCAATAACCAAGTGCTCTGTACATCATTTGAAAATCCGAAACCACATCTTTAATAACGTAAGTACTGAATAAATGCCCACTAGCTAAACGATTATTTACAACGTTCTTTAAAACATCATCGCTTGCTGCACTATTACCTTCGAAAGCGACCTGGTCAATCATTTGCTTTTCGATGCACTTTATAACGAGAGTACTGCCAACTTTGCTTATTTTTACGTCAGAAAAAAATCCCTTTGCGAAAATCGCTTTTATAGTCGCATCGATATCATTTTCGTTGTACTCCTTCCCAGGCTTTATCGTAACGCATTCTTCGACGACTTCTTTTTCTACTCTATCAAGTTCTTCGAAGGAAATTTGATTCACAACATCAGCCGACACCGCAGATAAAAGCAGGGCAGGATAAAGACCAAAAAACAATTTTTTCATAACGGATTAACCACCTAAAAACTTCGAAACAAAATTCTCAACAACTTCAAATCTTAAAATATCGTTTATCGTAGTAAGAAACATGAGAAATATCAAGAAAATAGCGCATATTCCCATGATATATTCTTCGATTTTCTCATTAAATTTTTTCCTTGTAACTTCTTCCAAAAAACAAATTAAAATTCGTCCGCCATCTAAAACAGGAAGCGGAAATAAATTTACAAAACCAAGATTCAAAGACAAAGTTACAGTGAGCATAATAAGAAGTGCGTAATTTCCGCTTTTTGTGAGATCGGTTGCGATATGTGCCATATAAACTACGCCACCGAAATCATTGAGAGATTTTTTTCCTTCAAATAATTTTCCGAACACCATAAACATTTCTTTTGTTGCTGAAACGCAATCGGAAAAAGCACGAGATAATGCCGAACCAAACGACAATTTTTCAAAAGTCGGATTTGTTGATTTCAAGCCGAACATTTTTGTTTTTTTTGGTGCTCCGATAATTCTTTTTTTCTCGGTAATTTGCGGAACAACTTCAACAGCAACCATTTTTCCATTGCGATCTATCACAAAATTTGCTTTGTCCTGATCGCTCATAGATAAATGAACCAAAATATCGCGATATTTCTCTACTTTTTTGCCGTCAACAGATAAAATTCTGTCACCTGCCAAAATTCCCGCTTTTTCTGCTGCGCTGTCTTTTAAAACTTCACCAACTATCGGTTCATATTTTGGAACTCCGTAGAAAAAAGCCATACAAAATATAACAACAAAAGCGTATACATAATTCGCAAAAGGCCCAGAAAAAGCCACAAACATTTTTTCCCAATTGTTTTTAGAAATAATCGACTTTTTTTTATCTTCTGCGCTTAATTTTTCGAATCCCTCGAGATCTTCCGTCGATGAAGAGACATCGCCATCACCAAGCATCATTACATAGCCACCAATAGGAAGCCATGAAATACACCAACGCGTTCCTTCTTTATCATTAAAACCGCAAACTTCAGGCCCCATACCTACAGAAAATTTTTTAACTTTCACTCCGATTTTTTTCGCTGCTAA
Source organism: uncultured Pseudomonadota bacterium (assembly GCA_902796155.1). Lineage (GTDB taxonomy): Bacteria > Pseudomonadota > Alphaproteobacteria > UBA3830 > UBA3830 > BNWE01. Next base: position 18,154 of record CADBNZ010000012.1, on the reverse strand, counting down.
ATAATGGCCAAATTCATGCACAACGACGATTACATTTATTACCACCAAGAAGGAAATTAAAAAATAGAAGAAAGTCATAATAGCTCTATATAAAAAAATGTATCATGAAAAGAAAAACAGAAGCTCCTACTAAACTGTCAAGGCGATCCAATACACCTCCATGTCCTGGAAACCAATGCCCCATATCTTTCACTCCAATCCGTCTTTTAAAACATGATTCAATTAAATCACCACAAACGGAGGCAAGAATTAAGCATTGGATTACGAAAAAATTTGTCGCAGTTGGAGGTAATGTCACACTTTGTTCGGATACTTGAAAAAAAAGAGAATTTAAACAGTAGCAAGCGATATTCGCAAGAAAAATTCCTCCCCAAAAACCTGCCCATGTTTTTTTAGGACTAATTTTCGGACATAATTTTGGACCTTTTAATGCCTTTCCTATGCAATAAGCACCGATATCCGTAAAACTGGCAATGCAAACCAGAAAAATACATCCTGAAACACCATAAATATTGCGGCAATACATAAAACAAGCAACTCCAAAGGCATAAAACGCCAACATTGCCAACCGAAGTTTCATATGTCCCTTTATTTCAGGAGAAAATATTTCGTAACCCATAATCGCCATAACAACAAAAGCAAGCAATCCTAAAACTTCAATTGAGGCGAAATACAACAGAACAATTACAGGAATAAACATAAAAGAAGATAGTATACGAGTGACTAATTCTTTATGCTCCGGTATTTTCCCTTTCAACACTAAACTTTCACCTGCCATAACGTCTGTTCCTTTTAGAAAATTCTTCAAGGACTCCCTCGAGATCTTCTTCAGAAAACTCCGGCCAATATTTATCAACGAAAAAAATCTCTGAATAAGCACATTGCCACAAGAGAAAATTACTTATGCGCTCTTCGCTGGTTCTAACCAAAATATCAGGATAAGGAATTCCTGCTGTGTCGAGGTAATCGGAAAACAAATTCTCGTCTATTTTTTCGATATCGATTTTTCCTGAAGCAACTTCGCAAGCAATTTTCTTAGAGGCTCTTAATATCTCATCTTTTCCAGAGTAACTTATTGCAGGAATAAACGTCAATCCATTATTATTTTTCGTATTTTCTTCCATGATTTTGACCTTTTTAAAAAGATCTTCTGGAAGTTCTTCAAGATTACCTATGGCAATCACACGAACATTTCTTTCGCAAAAATAATCGATCGAACCTTCGAAAAAATCGCGAAATAAATTCATCAAATACGTAACTTCTTCTGATGACCTGTTCCAATTTTCAGAAGAAAAGAAAAAAAACGTCGCATATTTTATATTGTGCTTTATAAGAGCATCCACAAGGGATTTCGCACGTTCGTAACCTTTTTTATGCCCTACCAGTGAAGGCAATTTATTTTCTTTTGCCCATCTGCGATTCCCATCAGGAATAAATGCAATATGCTTTGGATATGTTGTCTCTGTCATGTTATCTTAAACCCTCATTATATCTTTTTCTTTTGCCTCGAGTGCGTTGTCGATTTTTTTCACAAACTCGTCCGTAAATTTTTGAATATCATCTGCAATTTTCTTATGCTCATCCTCGGTAATTTCCTTGGTTTTTTCCTGACGTTTAATATGCTCCATTCCATCTCTGCGAATATTTCTTACCGCGACTTTAGCTTGCTCAGCGTATTTTCCCGCCAATTTGCAAATCTCTTCTCTGCGTTCTTCACTAAGGTCAGGAATAGCAATACGAATCAACGAACCATCAACCATCGGACTTAACCCAATAGGCGCGTTACGAATAGCAAGCTCAGTTGCTTTTATAAGAGAAGCGTCCCAAACCTGCACAGTAAGCAGTCGAGCCTCAGGAGCACTGACCGTTCCGACCTGCTGAATCGGAACCATATTACCGTACGCCTCAACCATGATGTTATCCAATATAGTTACTGACGCACGCCCTGTTCTAAGTCCACCGAAATCTTTCAGCAAACTATCGAAACTCGCTAACATTCTTTTTCTTAAATCATCCAAAAGCATATTTTCATCTCCTTATTAGGATATAATGGAACAACGGCCTTCGCCTGACAATACTTTTTCGAAATTTCCGGCTTCTTTTATCGAAAAAACGATAATTGGCATGTTATTTTCTTTTGCCAGAGTAATAGCTGTTTGATCCATTACGCGAATATCCTTCTCAATAACATCTTTGTATGAAATTTTCTCGATAAATTCCGCATCTGTATGTTCTTCAGGATCCGTTGTGAATACTCCCGCAACTTTTGTCGCTTTTATGAGCACGTCACAGCATAATTCAAGAGCTCGCAAAGCCGCCGCCGTATCAGTCGTAAAGTACGGATTGCCCGAACCCGCTGCGCATATAACTACACGTCTCTTTTCCAAATGTCGCAAGGCCTTTCTGCGAATATACGCTTCACAAACACTAGGCATAGCAATAGCCGAAAGTACACGCGTAGGAACTCCGATTTTTTCCAATGAATTTTGAAAAGCAATTGAGTTCATTACCGTAGCGAGCATACCGACACTATCGGCCGCAGCCCTATGCATACCATAAGCAGCAGCGGAAATACCTCTAAAAATATTTCCACCGCCAATAACCATGCAAATTTCGTAGCCTTTTTCATAAGCAGATGCAACTTCACCCGCAACACGGTCGACAGCCTTCACATCGAGACCATAATTTTGCTCTCCCATCAAGAACTCGCCCGAAAGTTTTAACAAAACTCTCTTATATTTATGAACGCTCACGGTCTGCACTACCTACAAATACTTACGCGAAATCGATTATGACAACTGAGCCGCAACTTCCGCCGCAAAATCGACAACCTGCTTCTCAATTCCTTCGCCAAGAACGAATTTATAGAAGCCTTTTACTTTTACAGGCGTGCCAAGCTCCTTTGAAACGGCTGCAACAACGTCTTTTACTCGAGTCTCGCCATCGATAACAAAAACTTGCTCAAGCAAAACCGCATCTTCATAGAATTTTCTCAGACGTCCTTCAACGATTTTATCGATAAATTCAGGTTTCTTGCCGCTGTTTTTTGCTTGCTCCGTAACAACCGCTCGCTCACGCTCAATAACAGCAGGATCAAGGTCATCAACAGATGTGGAAAGAGGATTTGCAGCCGCAATATGCATGGCGATTTGCTTTCCAAGTTCCATCAATTTTGCCTTATCTCCTGTCGATTCGATCCCAACTAACACGCCGATTTTTCCCAAACCATCGGAAATTTTGTTATGAACATAAGAAGCGACAATGCCGTTATCCACAGTCATGTAAGAAACTCTGCGCAATTCGATATTTTCGCGAATAGTGGCAATCAAATTCACCATCTCTTCAGAAACAGTATGACCATTGCCATAATCCGCTGCCTTCAGAGCTTCCAAGTCGCAATTTTTTCCGCTTGCGATTTCAACGACTTTCTTTACAAATTCCTGGAACGTTTCATTGCGTGCGACAAAGTCTGTCTCAGCATTTACTTCAACGATAGTTCCCTTTGTTCCATCGACACGAACACCGATTAAACCTTCAGCAGCAACTCTGCTGGCCTTTTTCGCCGCCGTTGACAAACCTTTCTTTCTTAAATAATCGACTGCCTTTTCGATATCTCCATCACACTCGACAAGAGCTTTTTTGCAGTCCATCATGCCTGCACCGCTGCGCTCTCTTAATGCTTTTACGTCACTTGCAGTTATTTCAGCCATTTATATTCCCCTCACTGAGTAGATTACTATTGTTCTTCCGATGTTTCTTCAGCGATATTTTCTGTTTCAGAAGCTAATTCGCTGGCATTTTCGCTGACCGTTTCAGCAACAGGCTTATCTAAAGCGCCAATATCAACTCCCGCACTCGCCAATCCCTGCTGAATACCATCGATAATTGCTTCTTCCATCAAAGAACAATATAAATCGATCGCTCTAACCGAATCATCATTTCCTGGAATTGGATAATCAACCAAAGTAGGATCCGAGTTCGTATCACAAATACCTATTACAGGAATGCCAAGGACTCTTGCTTCTTCAACTGCCGTTTTATCGATCGTTACGTCAAGAACAAAAAGCAAAGTCGGAGTGCCGCCCATATTTCTTACACCGCCCAGAGCTTTGTTCAATTTATCCATCTTTCTTTGGAGGGTCAATTTTTCTTTTTTCTTGAGAACGACTTCGGAATCCTGCAATCTTTTTTCCAGATTCTCCAATTTCTTGATTGATTGAGAGATGGTCTTCCAGTTCGTCAGCATTCCACCTAGCCAACGATGATTTACGTAGTACTGACCGCATTTCGCAGCCGCTGCAGCAACACGATCGCTCGATTGACGCTTCGTTCCGACAAATAATATACGTCCGCCATCTGCGGCGATATCATGAGCTACCTTTAAAGCCTCTTGCAACATCTCGTAAGTGCGATCCAAATTGATAATATGGATTTTTTCACGTGCGCCAAAGATATAAGGCGCCATCTTCGGGTTCCAGCGTCTTGTCTTATGACCAAAATGCACGCCAGCTTCTAGTAATGTTTTTATGTCTAACACTTTATTTACTCCTTCTTCGGTTAAACCTCCGCAAAATCTTGCTGTACACCATGCACAGACCGAACGGATAAGCAAATATCCTTTTTTGCGTGTGTATTATGAGAACAAACTCTCACGCCACACTTATACACGGAACTTATGAAAAATACAACGCGAAAACGTCCTCGCTATTTACTTTTTTCGGTTCTTCCAATCACGAGCAAAAATTTCCAGACCAGCATTTGTAAGATGATGCTCCATACAACTTTGCAGAATTTTCGGAGACATAGTAATTGCATCTACGCCTATCATTGCAGCTTGCAAAACGTGGTGAGTATTTCTGACTGAAGCTGCCAAAATCCCCGTTTCATAGCCATTTTGCTGGTAAATTTCATAAATTTCCTCAATCAAGTTTAAGCCATCTTGTCCTATATCATCCAGACGCCCAATAAACGGAGAAATATATGTTGCACCGCACTTCGCTGCCAAAACCGCCTGAGTGGCAGAGAAACACAACGTAACATTTGTGGCAATTCCATCGCTTGAAAGAATCTTACAAGTGCGTAATCCGTCATAAGTACAAGGCAGTTTTACGCAAACCTGATCATGCAATTTCGCAATAGCACGACCTTCTTTCAACATTTCCTCGGCAGTTTCCGAAACGACTTCTACACTGACATGGCCATGAACCAATTCGCAAATTTTTAGAATTATATCTTTGTGATCCTTAGTATTATGCTTAGATAAAATGCTTGGATTTGTCGTAACTCCATCGATAAAATCTTTGTAATACTCAATATCTTCAATATTCGCTGTATCTAAAAAAATCTGCATTGTGTTTAACCTAATAACTAACCAAAGGTGAGAATATATCAAAAACAATATATTTCAAATATTCTCTTAACCGATATTTCTCAAAGATTAATATTTCTTTCTTTGAAAAAAAACTTGTTAGAAGATTTACTCGTCCCTATATATTTTGTAAAATATTAAGCGGAGGTTAGGAAAATGACAAAATTTATCAAAGGATTATTAATAACGAGCACGAGTTTGTTTTTTTGCATTAGTTTGAATGCGATGCAATTAGCAGATTTTCGTGTAAATCCGAAAAATAATAATATAGAAATTAAAATGATGAATTTTGGCTCGAAAAATGATGAGCAACACACAAAAGATATACTGCTGAATTCAGAAATTTACAGAGAAGTGATAGATGAGTATGGTAATCCTTGTTGGATAAAAGATGATGCAACTTACTCATACAGTCCGAATATCGCATATTTAGTCAGCGATAAGAATCCAAACATAACGATCTCATGGATCGGCAACGATCCCGAAATGCCATCAAAAAGATATAAGATTGTTATGAAAAAAAGGAATCCTGATGAAGACAGTCAACATCAGGTAATTTTCGAAAAAATATTTGAAGTAGAGAAACTAAATATATAGGGAAATATCACAAAAACAAATTGGTGTTTATTTATACTTCCGTACGTGAGGTTAAATTCCCATCCATATCGTATTTGTCGATGTAGCCATACTGTTTGCCGGCATCGTATGTGGAGATTTCCATAACTGCGCCATTCGGGAAGCACCGCACTAACTGACCATCAAGCTGCCCATCCTTATATGTAGACTGTTCAAGCAAAGTCCCATCCGGATAAAATACTTGGCAGGTGCCATGCTGTTTTCCGCCAACATACTCGGCGACCCTTGTAACATTTCCATCCGCATCAAATGAAGTAAAATCCCCTTCAAATAATCCATTTTTATAAATTACCGTCGCTGATTTCACGCCATTTGAGAAAAACGTCGTTTCTCCATCCTGTTTCCCATCTTTAAAAGCAGTAGTCATCAACGGAAGACCATCAGAAAAAAATTCAGCTGCTCCTGAAAGAACTCCATCTACGTAATTAACTTTGTAAGCAATATTTCCTTTAGCATCATATATAACAGTCTCCCCATGCGGCGTATTACCCTTCATAGATACCGTCCTTATTAGCTTACCGCTGTCGTCTCTTTCTTCATGAACGCTGATTTCGTCTTCTGCCATCTCTTTCTCCCCCCTTCCCTACCTCTTCACATCTATTTTTTCGGAGTTGTATACATCAACCTGAATACAACATAAAATCTCTGTGGCTGCCTGTTAGGGTCGTATACACGCAAAGCAACTTTCCCCGCCTTTGATGATGTTATATTACTCATCTCTTTGACAAGATCAGCGACATTCGAAATTTTCTTCTGATTCACCATCAAAATAACGTTTCCTATAGACATTTCACTAGGACGTTTTCCGACATTTGCGATCATAACCCCTTCTAACTGAGGCGGAATACCAAAACGTTTTCTCAAATCAGGAGTTAAATCCGACACCCCAACAGGAATGCTATCGATTTTCTGATACGCTATTTCTTTTTTCGAAGCAGATTCTTGACTAATAACTGAGTCATCTTCCTCTTTTATTCCGACACGAACATTAAAGCTCATTTCATGTCCTGATCTCATAATGACCACAGGAACCACTTTATCTAAAGGAAGATTCGCCAGCATATAATCAACGTTTGTGTTCTCTTTCATATCTTCGTTGTTCACAGACAGCAATATATCATCCTCTTGAATGCCCGCAAGATCAGCAGGAGACGCTTTTTCTACCGCAACAATAGCATATCCGCAACGTTTTCCGAGCCCCAAAGCACTTTCGACATCTCTATCAAGAGGAACCGCTGTAATACCTACCCAACTGCGACGTAATTTTCCGAAATCCCGCAATTGAGGAATAGCCTTCTGCAATAAATTGGATGGAATCGCAAAACTTATGCCCGTGTTTTGCATGCCATCTGACACAAAAACCGTAACCATTCCAGCGACTTTTTCGTCATATGTATAAAGGGGACCACCTGAATTGCCGTAATTTATAGCCGCATCGGTTTGAAGAAGAGGAACATCGCTCTTTATATCGCCTATCTGGCTCGGCAAATTGCGAACTTTTGCTGAAATAATACCCGACGTCACACTAGTACCAAAACCAAAAGGATTTCCAACCGCATAAACAGGAGTTGTAACATCGATATCATCTGAATTAGCAAATGTAACGGTCGGCAATTTTCTATCAACATCAATTTTTAACAATGCAGTATCTGAACTTCTGTCTTTTCCAACTAATTTGGCAATATACTTACTTCCGTCATAAATAACGACCTCTATTCGATCCGCTCCGTCAACAACATGACAGTTAGTTAAGATAAAACCTGATTCATCCACTATAAAACCTGAGCCGTCAACCTTATCGCCGTTGCTGTCTGAATTATCAGACGCGCTTGAATCGACAACAACAATGCCAACAACAGGTTCCGTAAGACGTGCCGCCCGACTTTTAACGAATGGAATACTCGCGTTTGCATAAAAAACGCAACAGGCTATTGAAGCAGCAAAAATTTTATTTATTAGCCGCATGATTAACTATTTACCTCCGTTCATTGTGCGAAAAAATTCTCCTTTAGGTGATAATACAAAAGACGAATTTTTCTTGGAAAAAGCCGTACGATAAGCATTCAACGACTGAAAAAATTCGAAAAAACCTTTATCTTTTGAAAAAGCCTCGACATATATTTTATTCGCTTCTGCTTCGCCCTCGGCTATCAACATCTGCACCTTCGTATTTGCTTCAGCAAGCGCAATAGCGTTTTCTTTATCTGCCGTTGAAGTGATAACTTTTGCTATTTCAACGCCTTTCGCGCGAATTTCACGAGCTTCCCGCTCTCTTTCGCTAATCATTCTCTGACAAATCGCTTCACTATTTTGCACAGGAAGATCAGTTTTCTTTATTCTGACGTCTACAATATTAATTCCAAACGCTTTTGCGGCTTTATTCACCTCATCTCTGATTTTATTCATGGCTGAAGTTCTTGTATCAGAAAGTAAAGTGGATAACTCAACGCCTCCCAACACGCTGCTGAGACTACCTAACACTATAGGATTCAATCTGACCAATACGCCCTTTTCATTGTACACTGTCTGATAGAATTTAAGCGGATCAACAATTTTATAGCGTCCGAAAGCATCAACCATAATGCGTCTCTTATCTCCAAGCGTAATTTCAAGTGCGGAAAGCTCAACGCTCATGAGTCGCTTATCAAAAAACGCCAGTTTCTCCAACATAGGAATCTTGAAATGCAAACCTGGCTCTTTTATTACACGCACAGGATCACCAAGTCTTGTAACAACAACCTGTTCAATTTGGTTCACCGTAAATAAACCGTCTAAAAAGACGAGTAAACCGACCAGTATTGCGACATATATAGATGATTTTTTTGGATTCATGATTTTATCTCCTGATTTTCCTGAGATTTATTTTTCATAAGCTCGTTTAAAGGAAGATACGGAACAGCTTTTACGCCTTCATCAACAACAATTTTATCGATATCCTTGTAAATGTCCTTCATGGTATCTATATAGAGGCGTTTTGTAACAATCTCAGGAGCCAATTTATATTGTGAATATGCCGACAAGAAACGAGCAACCGAACCTTTCGCTGTTTCTATAATAGTCCGCTTCTGAGACTCGCCGTTGTTGATTTTTTCAGCCACAAGTCCTCGTGTGCGTGCTCTTGTGTCTCTATCGTAAGCCTCAGCCTTGTTTTTTTCGCTTTGCTGCTCTGCCTGAGCTCGTTCAACATCTCTGAAAGCATCAACAACAGACAAAGGTGGTTCCACACGTTGCAATTCGACACGCAAAATATCAACGCCCATCTTGTACTCATCCATCAGAGCTTGCAAATTCTCTTTCGCAAGCCGTTGGACCTCGTCTCGCCCTTCGGTTTGAACGTATGAGAACAGCTGCTGACCAACAATTTCACGCATCACGCTTTCAGCAACCGCACGAACTGTAACTTCCGGCGTTTTGGCATTGAAAAGATAATCTTCGACTGCGTTTTCTCTGACTTTCCACAATACACTGAAACTTATATTGGCTAAGTTAGAATCGCCCGTAAGCATGAGACTCTCTTCCTGAGGTCCTTTGAAAAAAGCGCCTATATCAATCTGCTTTACGGTCGTAACTTTTCGCAAAATCGCTTCTTCAAATGGATACGGTATAACATACTGCAATCCAGGGCCTACAGTGCGCACCCACTTTCCGAAACGCAAAACGACACCGCGCTCGTCATGCTGCACCTGATAAAATCCCGACGCGAAATATAAGGCGCCAACAACTGCAGCAGCAGTCTTCCAAGAAAATGACGGAGCAGATACTCCACCATCTGAATTATTGTTACTGTCAACGCCGTTTTTTCCGAAAAAATGTTCAATTTTATCGAATATATCGAATGAAGAATCTGTATCAGAAACCTTCTTTTTTCCCTTCCAAGGATCTTCTTCCTTATTATCCGAACTCTCCCAAGGATTTTTGGAGGACATCACGAAATACTCCCGAAAAATGCTATAATAAACAAGGAGAAATTATAACAAACAATGCTTTTTTCTTGAATAGAGGAAAAGAAATAATGTTGTGTATACTAAAAACGCAAATAATAACGCCGTCATTTCGTCAGAAGTAAAGTTAACATTTTCCTCTAGACATCGTCATAGTTTTCTGCAAATATATACTCCGCATTCATTGGTGCTGTCTGTGTAGTTGTTTTCTGCCCAGGTAGCTCAGTCGGTAGAGCAGAGGACTGAAAATCCTCGTGTCGCTGGTTCGATTCCGGCCCTGGGCACCATGTTCTTTTTTTATTACGGAACAAATGAATAAGATCGTACTTTTGAGTGGTTCGAGATAGTTTGGGAATCTTTGTTATCCAGAAAAAATTTGTAAGTTAAGGGATGGTTATGCGCCTAAAAGATATAAAAACAAAAACGCCTGCCGAATTGTTAGATTTTGCAGAACAGCTTGAAATAGAAAATGCTTCAGCCTTAAAACGTCAAGATTTGATGTTTACGATTTTAAAAAAGATGGCTGAAAATGAAGTCGAAATTTCCGGCGAAGGTGTTTTGGAGGTTTTGCAAGACGGATTCGGTTTCCTGCGTTCTCCTGAGGCAAATTATATAGCAGGCTCAGACGACATATACGTTTCTCCATCACAAATTCGCAAATACAGCTTAAAAACGGGCGATACTCTGGAAGGACTTATTCGATCTCCGCGCGAATCTGAAAGATATTTCGCGATGTCCAAAATAAACACTGTCAACGGCGATCCTCTTGAAATTGTAAGACACAGAATAAATTTTGATGATCTTACCCCACTCTACCCTGACTCAAAATTAACACTGGAAATAGATTCTCCCGATGAAAAAGATTTTACAACACGTATTATTGAGATAATTTCCCCACTCGGAAGAGGCCAAAGAGCGTTGGTTGTCGCTCCTCCTCGAACAGGAAAAACAGTTATGCTGCAAAATATAGCAAGAGCCATAACAACAAACTCACCTGAAACGTATTTAATCGTCCTTCTTATCGATGAACGCCCTGAAGAAGTCACAGACATGCGCCGCTCAGTAAAAGGCGAAGTAGTTAGCTCAACATTCGACGAAGTTCCTATAAGACACGTACAAGTCGCTGAAATGGTTATCGAAAAAGCGAAAAGATTGGTCGAACACAAAAAAGATGTCGTTATATTGCTCGATTCTATCACCCGATTAGCTCGTGCCTATAACACCGTTTGCCCGTCATCTGGAAAGGTTCTTACAGGAGGTGTTGACGCAAACGCCCTGCAACGCCCAAAGAGAATTTTCGGAGCCGCAAGAAATATCGAGGAAGGCGGCTCGCTGACCATCATCGGAACAGCCCTTGTCGAAACCGGCTCAAGAATGGATGATGTAATTTTTGAGGAATTTAAAGGAACAGGTAACTCCGAAATAGTTTTGGATCGCAAATTATCAGATAAAAGAATCTTTCCTGCAATTGACATAACTCGCTCGGGCACTCGCAAAGAGGAATTGCTGGTAGATAAAGCGACGTTATCGAAAATGTGGGTCTTGCGCAGGGTTCTCATGCCAATGGGACCTAACGACGCTATGGAATTTCTGCTTTCCAAGATGAAAACCGCAAAAAATAACGCGGATTTCTTCAATACAATGAATCAGTAGCCGCAATAACGGTCGCCATTTCATGAGCAACAAATACGGTATTCTGCTTAATTCCAGCGATTTTTCGAACGATATTGACGTTGTCGATAGAACACTAGATCTTGTGAGAGAAGGCATATACGATTTTGTACAGCTTATGGCTCTTCCTGGGTCATATAGTGACACGCATGCCGTTATTTCTGAAAAGATGAAAGACATTAATGCGGTAATACACGCACCGCATTTTCTTAAAGGAATAGATCCTGGCAACAGAGAATTTGAATCCAGCAATCTAACAAAACTTGAAGATTCACAAAAATTCGCTGATTTGCTGAAAGCTGAAATTATCGTACTTCACCCTGGACTTGGCGACGGTGAATCGTACCTGGAAGAAAGCATACGGCAATTTAAACTTCTCAATGATTCGAGAATCGCCGTTGAAAATCTGCCATATCATCCTCGGCCAAACTGCAAAATGCATGGAACAACGCCCAAACATATCGAAAAAATTATTTTGGAAGTCGGCTGTAAATTTTGTTTCGATTTTGCTCACGCAATTTGCGCATGTAATTCACTAAATTTGGATATATACAAGACTTTTGCAGAATTTATCAAGCTAAATCCGGTTATATACCATCTTAGCGACGGAGATATCTCCGCCACAGTTGATACACATCTTCATCTGACAACTGGCAATTACGATTTAAAGCGGATTTTTAATGAATTTTTGCCTCCAAATTCCATTATTACTCTCGAAACGAAAGATGAAAATCGTTCTGATATCATCCCCTGGATAAACGATGTAAAAATCGCACGGAAAATGGAAATTAGCGCTAATTAAACGCAAAAATAAAAGGAGCTAGAACTCTCCCCTACCCCCATGACGTTGCTCGTCTTTGCGATTTCTTTCAACTAAAGAAGATTTTAGAGTAGGTCTATTCGCTGTTGTATCTGCATTAAAGGGTTTCAATTTAGGACGTCCTGAATGCTTCTTTTTCGGAGCTTTTGCAAGAAGAATATCTTTCAAATATATAATCTTAGACATTTATTCCTACCTCTTATTTATATGTGCCCTATCTTTTGTATATGGTAAGGTTATGATGTTTTGGTAAAATTACATTTAATAAATCGATTTTTTTGTGCAGAAAAATGAAAAATCGCAATTTTTTTATGCAAGAAGGTATTAGAGAAGCGAAAGAAGCCTATGAACGCGATTCTGTACCCGTGGGAGCGGTTATCATAAGAAGCAATAAAATCATATCTAAAGCAGGAAACGAAGTAATAAAAAGACACGACCCGACTGCTCACGCGGAAATATTAGCTATAAGGCACGCGGCATCCCTCATAAAAAGCGAATTTTTGGATGATTGCGAAATATACGTAACATTGGAACCGTGCGCTATGTGCGCGCAAGCAATCTCTTTAGCTCGCATTAAAAGACTATATTTCGGCGCATATGATCAAAAATACGGAGCAATAATACATGGAAGTCGAATTTTTGAGCACGCAATTCATAAACCTGAAGTAATCGGCGGTGTTTTTGAGTCACAGTGTCGTGAAATATTGCAGGATTTCTTCAAAACAAAGCGATATTAGTCCTGATATTAACCTTTTTCTTAAAAAAAAACTTTAAAAAAACTCTATATTTATGTATAAATGGCGTAGCGATGTGACAATTATTATTGGCATCTGCGGTATTTTTCAGATAAAACAATTGAGGGTGAGGAAATAGTGCTCGTTTATGTACGTGATAACAATGTGGATCAGGCGCTTCGCGCGTTGAAAAAGAAAATGCAGCGCGAAGGAATTTTCAGAGAGATAAAATTGCGCAGACATTTCGAAAAACCATCGGAAAAGCGCGTTCGTGAGATATCAGAGGCCATTCGCCGCACCAGAAAATTGTTAAAGAAAAGAATGGATCGCGAAGGTTATTAATTAATAATAAACTGGGTCGATAGTTTCCTTCTTTATTATTGTATTAGTTCCATTTGTGCTCTCTTTTTGATTTGTCGCGATAGTTTTTGTTGCTATCGCCTTATTTGTGTGGGGTCGTAGCTCAGTTGGTAGAGCGCGACGTTCGCATCGTCGAGGTCAGGGGTTCGACTCCCCTCGGCTCCACCATTTCAAATAATCAAATCGAACATTTAGCTCAGCGGTAGAGCATCACCTTCACACGGTGGGGGCCGCAGGTTCGATCCCTGCAATGTCCACCATTTTGTTGCTATTTTGCATTCAAATTTTAGTATTTTTGAAGATAAATTATAAAAAGATATCCCCAAAGGTACCCCTAAAACACCGTCACTGTAAATCGAAAAATCACCTCAGACTTAAAAGGATTGCTTTAGACTAAACCTACTTGATTATACACCAATACATAACTCGCTAGAAAGAAAAAACACCTCCGTTATCGTAAACATAATCTCGACTGCATTGGGGTATCTAATTTTGCGATTTACTCTTTTGCGCCCTCGCTTATTCGGAATAGAGTTGCCCTTATTTCATCCCTTAGAAGTTGATTGATCGCTCTTATATCCGTCATTAAAGCTATCGCATCAGCCACTCTGTCAGGAATTTTCAGTACAGCATTGCGGACGGTATTCGTTCGTTCTTCAAATACCGCTATTGCCTCTTTCTTCGGAATATATTTGCTCTCAATTTCTTTTACTCGCTCCCTCAAAAGCTCGCCTTTCAGCTCCTCATTATGCAACTTCGCTTCTAACAGTTGATCTTTTAGGCTTTTGTATCTGTTCAGCGATTCATCATCGACTAATTTGCCTTGCTCTTTCAATTTTCCTTCCCTTATGAGTTTTGAAATATAAGCTTTGAAAACGCCCAACTTTTGCGCTAATTCCGATTTTTTCATTAATGCCATGACTACCTCCTTGCGATACATAAAATTATATCATTTTTTCGGGAAATACGGAAAAGCCAAAAAGTAAACTTAACGCTCAAATTTTAGATACAAACAAGGCTGATATAGTCCTATTCAATCCGTATTCGTCGGTAAAGTTAACCAAAATAAAAATTTCTGTCGCTAGCGAAATTACGGGGGCTTTGCATTCGCATTAATTCAATTGGCTTACAGTACCTATTAAAGTAATGGGAGCGATAGCTGATAAAAATGTGAACGGTCCTTCTGATTCTGTTTCTGACTTGATGAGTTCATTAGATGCTTAAGCTCGTAGCAAAATGCGGATGTAATTTTAAGAAATTAGGATACGTTTGAATTTGCTTTGCAATGGCCGTTCACTTTCCAAAAAAATCGAGTTATCATTTTCTCAATGTCTGTAACGACATTACAATAATCCCTTCGTTGTCAAAATATCTAAAAATGTTATACTCAACATATAAGGATCTCTTTGAGGAGGGGTATGCTATTGAAGGAAAAGTTGGTTATGATAATTGGTATAGTTTTTGCGGTTTTGGGAGCTGTTTATTTGTATATGCACTTACCTATGTTCGGGCGATTACCGCAAGGCGAAAGATTAGCTCGTATACAGAAAATGCCTAATTACAAGGATGGTGAATTCCATAATTTTCGTTCCACTCCGGTGTTAGTGAAGAAGGGGCTTATTTCGATATGGTTCAATTTCTTGTTTAGGAATCAGAAAAATTTAAAACCGCCAAAAGCGTTACCTTCTATCAAAACTGATTTGAAAAATCTTGATCCGAAAGAAGATGTTATGGTGTGGTTTGGACATTCGTCTTATTTTTTGCAAGTTAACAGAAAGCGAATTTTGATTGATCCGCTTTTTAGCGAAGTTTCATCGCCTATTTTATTTTCTCCGAAAGCATTTGATGGAACATGTACGTATCAAGCGAAGGATATTTCTGAATTAGACTATTTGATTATTACGCACGATCATTGGGATCATCTCGATTATCCAACAATGAAAAAATTACGCAGTAAAGTGAAAAGGGTTATGTGTCCGTTGGGAGTTGGTGAAACGCTGGAACATTGGGAATTCGATAAAAACCAGATAATTGAGATGTACTGGGGAGATTCTCAAAAGTTAGATGATGAGTTGATTGTCCATTGCCTCCCTTCAAGACATTTTTCCGGTCGAGGCTTTCAGAGAAACAAAACTTTGTGGGCTTCGTTTTTGATAGAATCGAAAGAATTAAAATTATATTTTGGCGGAGATTCTGGATACGACGACCATTTCAAAGAAATTCAAGAAAAGTTCGGAGCAGTAGATTTCGCGATGCTTGACAGCGGACAGCATAATGAGAGCTGGAAATATATTCATATGCTGACGCCGGACGTAGTACACGCTGCGCAGGATTTGAAAACAAAAATTTTGATACCAGCGCATATTTGTAAATTGAGTTTAGCGTATCACCCGTGGGATGAACCGATGGAAGAGTTGGTTGAACTTTCAAAGGACAAAGATTTTAAGCTTTTTATGCCGATGATTGGCGAGAAAATTAATCTGCACGCGAAAGAATGGCCACTAAAAACTTGGTGGCGAGATGTAAAGTAGCACAAAAGAAGGTAAAAAACGCCGTCGAGAAATAAAATTCTAAATCTCAAACGTTTTTTAATTTGTGCGATAAGAAACTTTGTGCGTTCTTTTATGATGTCGACAGTCCACTCGTCTTTATCGCAGACGTCACTATTAACATTTAGTCCGTTCTTGTATCCAATGTAAGCTCCAGTTGTTGAATGTTTTCTGTCTTTTTTCTCTTGGAACGATTTATTGCTTAATTCGCCGTTATATCCTGTAATTGTCAGGTTTCCGAAGGTGTGTACATAAGTATTTTGATACCCTTTCGCCTTTTCCTTATCACCGTTAGCAATCATATCGACCCAACAATCCGGAATATTCGCACCTTGCGGAAAAATGTGTTCAATAGTCCATTTGTACTGACCTCTATCATTTTTAGCCCAAAGATCTTGTTGAGTTTCTCTCGTCATCTCTTTTTTGGCCAGCATACATAGAATGAAACGAACTGTTCCCTTATTTTCATCGTATACTGGTCCACTTAAACGTTGCTCAAATACTTCATCAGAAACCGATTTAGATAAAAGCCTTAGCCTTAATTTTTCATATATTACATTTCCGATATAGTTTTCTCCTTCAATTTCTTCGATGAAAGACATAAACAACCTTGTTAAATCTCGAGTTGGAGGTATGTCAGTTAGGTTTCTTCTTACGAAGAAATTTACGAGCAAAACGTTAATTTTAATGATATCTGCTTCTGATAATCGTAAAGCTTCCTGTTTTTTTAGTAGATACAACAAAAGAAGGTATGCAGGAACGCCTTGTACTCGTTGCAAATCCAAGTAACTTTCTTTTAGTTCATAAGAGGCTTCGTCGGGATTTATGATTTTGGAGTAAAGCTCAGAATTGCTACTTATATCATTTAAAAAACCTTCGGGATCTTTTGAAACAATTTTTTCGTATATATCCAACAAGGTTGTACGGGTAGCAATTGAACCCAGCGGATACATTCTATCGTCATTGATAAATGGTTCATTAATGGATTTTCTAAAAGCATTATAATTCTGTCTAAAAAAACGCTCTTGAACGGCGGTATCATCACCTAAGTTTTTAAGTATCTCTGTCCAACGATTAAAGTAATAATCTAATGACGCATTACCTTTTAAGTCTAGTTTGGCGAGGAGCAAATTTTTGATTAAATCTACCGCTGATAAAGGAGTTCCTCTGTCGTTTAAAGACTCAAATAACGTATATGCATCGGAGTGATTGGTAACATCAATTTTTACAAATATAGCCGAATTTATCTTATCTAAAATTTTAAACGCAATAGGTATCTCTTGTCCTTCATTTTGAATAACTTCATCGATGCGCTTTTTAAAATAGTTAAATGCGTGATAAATTTTTCTGTTACCTGCATTTTTCGGAATTGAACGTTTGGCGATAATACTATGCTACAGAAAGTAGGGATAAATAATCATCTAAATTTGAATTTTGGCGTTGTGGTACTACTCTTATTTCATCATCGGTTTTCTTCAGAACTAATCTCTTCTTTAATCGTAAAAGGTCGGACTGCTGATCTTCATCAAGGGCTTCTTTGTTTTTTGAAAGATAAGAATAAAGAGCTGTTAAAAAAAATGCAGATAGTTGTGAGTCTCTGTTGTCCATCGACAACTTCAAATTTCGGGTGATTAAGAGAGTCTACGGTTATATTTATGCAAATTATTGAACCTAAAAAATAACCTTCTCCATGTTCTATCAAATCATCAAAAAGAGCTTCCCACTGTTTGAGACTCTACGTATATTCGCGTTGATACTTAGGAATTTCGTAAACTGCTTGAATGGTGGTATCAAATATTTGTGAAATCGGATACTTATTGACGGTGATGTTGTTTAAATTCATGTAGTTGCCTTCCAGATTAACTTTATTCTATTAAATCTATTCCCCATTGCATTGAAGATGCAGCAAGGCTAGGTATCCCTAGCCAAGGCACAACAAATCACAACCCCCTCATATCTATCACAAATCGGAACTGCACCTTCCCGTCAACGATGGTGTTGTACGCTTCCGTAATTTGTTTCGCGACTTCGTCAGGTGTTCCTCTGATAATTTTCACTTGCGGATAGATATTATT
>CADBNZ010000011.1 GCA_902796155.1 uncultured Pseudomonadota bacterium | reverse complement strand
TTTTGAACCAAAATTGTTTTATTAAGTGTTAACTTCGCGAAATTTTTTTGATTATTTTTTCAAAATCTTCTTCTGAGAGTATTTTTATGCCTTTTTTCTTGGCATCTTCCAGCTTGCTGCCCGCATTTTCTCCGACGACTACGAAAGAGGTTTTCGATGATACGGACGAAGAAGTCTTAGCTCCCATGCGCTCAGTGAGTTCTTTTGCTTCTTCTCTTGAAAACTTTTGCAAAGTACCCGTAAAAACGACCGTTTTACCTGCCAATTCGCCACCTTCTACTCGTTCTACGTCCGTCACAACTACACAACCAGAAGAACTTTCATCGCCAGCGAGCCTTTTTATAACGGTTAGGTTGTGTTCGTTTTCGCAAAAATTCCTTATATCATCTACTGTAGACTGGCCAACACCATCGATTGCCAGAAGATCGTCATATTTTTCTTCATGAATACAGTCCAGCATGCTTTTACACGACCCCCAAAATGTCGCGATAAGTTTAGACGCTGTTCGCCCAACTTGCGGAATCCCAAGCGAATATATAAATCTGTCCAAAGATATGCGTTTTGCTCCGTTTATTGATGCGAAAAGGTTTTCAAGCGACTGTCTCCCCCACCCTTCTGCGTTTTGCAAATTAAATTTTCGGCCATTTTTGCTTTCTATCTCGAAAATATCAGGTGCACTCTTTACTATTCCTTTTTCAAACAAATAACGTATGCTTTGTTCGCCCAAGCCATCTATATCAAAGGCATTTTTAGAAACAAAATGCACAAGATGTTCGATTATCTGTGCTTGGCAATCCAAATTTATGCATTTTATAGCTACTTCTGCTTCTTCTCTTACTAAAGTCGAACCACAACATGGACATTTATCAGGAAAAATAAACGGTTTCGAATCTTTTGGACGTTCTTCAATTATCGGATATAAGACTTGCGGAATTACATCGCCAGCTCTTTGTATGACAACACGATCGCCAACTCTAATATCTTTCTTCTCAATTTCATCTTTGTTATGCAGTGTGGCTCTGGAAACAACGACACCTCCGACCGTAACAGGAACCAGCTCAGCAACCGGCGTTATATTTCCCGTTCTTCCTACCTGAACAACAATATCCTTAACAGTAGTTTCCGCTTTTTCCGCAGTAAATTTATAAGCTATAGAATGTCTTGGAAATTTTGCAGATGCTCCTAATTTATTCTGTAAACTCAGGTCATTGACCTTATAAACAACGCCATCAACATCGTATTCCAAATCGGCTCTATGCTTTTCGAGATTCTCATAAAATGCATGTGCCTCTTCTTGAGTTTTGCACAAAGCAAAATGCTCAGTAACAGTAAAACCGTTCTTTTTGAGTGTTTCAAGAACTTCAATTTGCGTAGAAAAATGTGCTTCTGATGAAATTATAGCATAAGTGAACAATTTTAATTTTCGAGAACGTGTTATTTCAGCGTCTAGCTGTCTTAAAGAACCTGCCGCAGCGTTTCTCGGATTAGCAAATATTTTTTCACCATCCTGTTCCTTTTGTTTATTCAGTTCTTGAAAATCAGCTTTTAGCATAATAATTTCGCCACGCACTTCTAGTTCATAGTCTAGCGAAATTTTCTTCGGAATATCCATTGTAAGAACGTTCTGCGTGACATCTTCCCCCACACGTCCATCTCCTCTTGTCGCGGCATTTACCAAAACTCCATTTTTGTACTTGATAGAGACAGAAAGCCCATCAAACTTCGGCTCAAGCACAAAATCAACATTCTCAGATCCCGCCTTACGCACTCGCTCTATAAATTCCGCAATATCTTCCTCATCATAAGCATTTTCGAGCGATAACATCTCAGTTGCATGGGTAATACGCTTGAATTTCTTAGAAACTTTCGCTCCAACCTTTTGAGACGGACTTGAAGCGTCCTTTAATTCAGGAAATTCAGCTTCAATTGCAAGCAGCTCATTGTAAAGTTTATCATATTCCGCATCACTGACCGCAGGATCATCTAATAGGTAATATTGCCTCGAATATGAGTCTAAAAGCTTCTTAAGCTCAAAATATCTGTTTTTTTTATCTATCATAGCCGTTTATTTTATGTTCTTTGCAATATACTATATCACAACATAACAAGAAGGTTATTAATGATTATTTTGGATTTTGAAAGGCCTATTTTTGAACTCGACTCTAAAATAAAAGAGTTAAAGAACCTCAATACAGGCGATTTGAGTATCATTGACGAAATTAAGCGCCTTGAAAATAAACAAAAAAAACTGCTGAAGAATATCTACAGCGAACTAACGCCGTGGCAGAAGGTATTGGTAGCAAGGCATCAAGAGCGTCCGAAAACTTCAGATTATGTGCGTGCGCTGATCGAAAACTTTGTGCCTCTTGCCGGAGACCGCCTCTTTGGAAATGATCAGGCTATTATTGCTGGAATCGGAAAATTCAGAGGAATGTCAGTTGCCATACTCGGACATGAAAAAGGCAAAGATACTCAAGACAGAATAAAACATAACTTTGGAATGCCTCATCCTGAAGGATATCGCAAAGCATATCGCGTAATGGATATTGCTGACAAATTCGACTTACCTCTGCTGACGTTCATAGACACAGCTGGAGCATATCCCGGCATTGGAGCGGAAGAGCGAGGGCAAGCGGAAGCTATCGCGAAGTGTATCGAACGTTCTTTGCAATTTAAGAAGCCGATTATCGCAACTATCATCGGAGAGGGAGGGTCTGGAGGCGCAGTTGCGCTCGCTGTCGCGAATACGATCCTGATGTTGGAACATTCCATATATTCCGTGATATCACCTGAAGGATGTGCATCAATATTATATCGCAGCTCTGATAGAGCCCAAGAAACTGCTGAAGCACTAAAATTGACAGCTCAAGACCTACTGCGCTTTAAAATGATTGATGATGTTATAGAAGAACCACTTGGCGGTGCCCATCGTGACCCAGCTTCTATTACGAAAGCAGTCGGCGACAGAATACGAGTCGCTCTGGCAAATGTCTCAAGTATCAGCTCACCAAAAGAACATCGCAGAGAAAAATTCTTGGAATTTTGCCGAAACTATGAGCTGATTTAGCATTACCAGTTTTATTGTTTGTTGTTTTTTAACCGAAAGATACTTTTTGTTAAATCTATTGATGGATGACTCATTCTCATTAAATCTATGATTGAATAAGCCGTTTTATCGGAAATATAAGGGATATCTGTATTCCAGGAATTAATAAAAGCTGCATTTTCGTGTCTGTATTTGTCTGATACCCACACCACAAACGGGATCTCATAAGTTCCTTCACCGTTTCTCGTCGTGGTCATTACATATTCCTCATCGCCGCAAACATCTTGATCATGATCCGAAATATAAAGGAAACATATATCCTCATCTTTATCCTTAGGGAAATGATGTAAACCATTTCGTTTAAATAAAATTTATTATTAGCTTACTTATGTATTTCATAATTAAGTTTAGGTAGCTCTTCATGTGTTACTAAATAAGATCAACGTGTTTTATTTTTATAGAATATGACCTGTAGCATATACTAACCAGCTTTCTTATACGAAATATTAATTTTTATTATGCAACTATAGTATGATTTTCGCGGATTTTTTGTATTATATATAGAGATATGAAAAAGATTGTCGTCTTTATATTTGCTTTTATTTTTTCTTGCTGCTTGGCAGATACGTCCAGCAAGGATGTATCTATTCAAAATTCAGAAATAAGGACAGCATGTAAACAAGCCCAAGAGTTGGAACAAAAAATATCCGATTTGGAATCAGAAATAAATGTCTTCGATCAACGAGAGAAAAATTCCACACCTATTTTAAAAAGCACGTATGAAATTCTGACTCGCTGTTTCACTCTTCTTTTTGATTTACAACGCTTCTCGAAATTTTTAGTAATTAATAATTCCCAAGAAAATAAAAATGATTTCGTTCGTTGTTCGATAATAATAAAAAACTTCTCATCCTATTTTAATGCTGTATCGGGAGAACTTTCTAAAAACACTCGTGAAATTATCGCTCTCAAGCAAAATAGAATAGAAAAAGCAAAGGAATTGGAGAAGAAAAAAACGAGATATGAAGAATTAAAGAAGCAGATAAAGGATAAATTACCGGAAACCGTGAAAAATGCGGAAGAAAATATAATCAAAAATGTCGTATATCATATAGCGACTAAATCAAATTCCATAGATGAACTCGACGCTGAGTTAGAATCAGAAAATGCTATAGGTGTTTTGAAAAATACGAAAATAAATACCGAATTATCGCTTACATATCCGGCCACTGGAAAATTGGTAACAGAATTTGGAGATAAGGGCAAAAATGGAGATATGATTTACTGCATTTCATTTGAAACACGCAAAGGAGCAATTGTTACTTCGCCTGCAAAAGGTTTAGTCGTATTCTCGGGAAAATTTCTTAACTACGGCAACATGATTATAATAAGCAATGGTGAATATAGGGTGTTTATATACGGTATGTCCGACGATGTATACACGAAGACAGGAGATGTGGTTGAAATCGGAGATTATATTGGTACAATGAGCGATGAAACGCAACCAGAGAAGCCTGTTATAATGATGGAATTGAGAAAATCAGGTGAATCGCTTGACCCTCGGCATTGGTTGCACCAGACTATTGAGAAAGAAAATAAAGGGTCAAAGATACTTCGTAATTAATGTTTTGTTTACAACGATAATTTAAAGAAAGAGAAGAATAATCATGAAAACTGTAAATAACTCTCTCAGAAAAAGTTTATTGTTTCTGTCTTCAATGGCTGTAGTTTTCGCTTGCAATGTTTCTTGTTCTGGCGGAACGACAAAAAACGAAAACGTGAAAAATGCAGTAGGATCCTCCGCAGCAGAAAAATCGAAAAAGCGTGAATGTGCTTTGGTTATTCCTGATTCCATTAAAAAAAATGTACCGGAAGAAATGCAGTATACGGTATTTTTGCAAATGATTCTGAATATGATAAGAAGCGAATACGTAAATGAATTAAGTGAAGGAGAATCTGTAGAAAAAACTATCGCAGGTATGCTTTCGTCGCTCGATCCGCACTCTTCATATCTGAATGAAAAAGCATTTGTAGCTCTAAAGAATCAAACTGACGGTGAATTTGGCGGGCTCGGTATTGAAATAATGATGGACGAATCTTTTGTAAGAATAATTTCGCCTATAGATGACACTCCAGCATACAAGGCCGGTCTTAAAAGCGGTGACTTGATAATATATATAGATGACGAATGCGTTAACGGTATATCCGCCGAAGAAACTCTCGAAAGATTGCGTGGAAAACCGGGAACAAAAGTAAAATTGAAGATAAAGCGAGCTGATAAACCGCCTTTTGATATCGTTATCGAGCGTGCCTTAATCAAAGTGCAATCTGTAAAAGCGGAAGTTTTAAATAATGTTGGGTATATTAGAATATCTACATTTGATAAACACACTACCGAAGGTATAAAAAAGTTTCTGACGAAAAATAAAGACAAAAAATTGTACGGCTTAATCCTTGATGTACGCAATAATCCAGGAGGTTTACTTGAAGAAGCTATATCTGCTTCAGATATATTCCTTGACGGAGGAAAAATTGTATCTACTAGAGGAAGAACTGAAGAAAATACAAAAGAGTTCAGCGCCAAAAAAGGTGACTTAACAAACGGAATCCCTATTGTTGTTCTTATAAACAGCGGAACTGCATCAGCCCCTGAAATCATGGCAGGAGCTTTGCGTGATAATAAACGTGCTATAATTATCGGAACAAGATCTTTTGGAAAAGGTTCTGTACAAAAGGTAGTTCCTTTGTCTGAAAAAACCGCGATAAAGCTTACAGTAGCAAAGCATTTCACCCCTAGCGGAGAATGCATCCAAGCAAACGGGATAACACCCGATATAGAAGCAGATTGGGCCGAAATAAAGCGGCCTGAAGCTCTATTCGTATTGCGAGAAGAATTTTTCCCGAATGCTTTAGATGCGGATAAGCGAGCGGAGAATAAAAAGAAATCCGATGAAGAGAATCGAAAAGCAATCGAAGCTCTAAGCAAGAAAAAGAGCGATAAAGACAAAGAAGAGGAAGAAGACTACGAACTTTTGTATCGTAAAATGCCTTTAAAAGAGCGAGCTGAAAAGGATTTCCAACTTAGTAAGGCTTTTGATACAATAATCACTATTGAAAAAGTAAAAGCAATGGCAGCTAAAAATGCAAAAAAGAAATAAAAAACTTTTAATTGTCTGGTGTATCTTTGGTATTTTCGTGGTTTCTTTCATGGTAGAAACGAAGCTTTATTACGATTCACAGAGAGAACGCGAATTTTCATATCAATACCGCATTATGGTTGATGAAAATGCTAAAAAATCCGCAAGCTCAGAATCTGAAGAAGATATTTCAAACGAAGAAAACAAAACAAGTGAAAAAAAAGAAGTTGAGAAAGCAGGAAAAACGGAATCCATTGATGAAGCTCTTTACGAAAAATTGCCGTGTGGATATGTTCCGAAAATTTCTCCTGATGGGCTCAGAGTTTTTGATGCGTATTCTGCGAAATTTAAAAATGACGAGAAGGAAAACAAAAATAAATTACATTTAATTGTGCTCCTCGACGCGGATACGGACCAAAATTATATCGCAAGCATAATACGCAGACTGGGAAAAAATAAGGTAACTTTTGTTGTTCCGCAATATTCGAACAATTTATCAGAAACTGTTAAATTAATCGTAAGCGCAGGACACGAATTTTTATTACAGATTCCAACGCAAACTTCTGTACCAAGTAAAAAGCAAGGTATTGTAGCTCCATTTTTGGCGAACATGAGCGCAGAAGATTTGATAAATAAACTGCACTTGTTATTAGCCTCATCAAAATATGCAATCGGATTAGCAAATACGACTTCAACTCTTCTTACTAAATCATCAAATTGTATGTCTGGTATAGTTGAGGAATTATCAAAACGAGGTTTGGCATTTCTTGATTTAGAAAAATCCAATGAAGTAATGCAAAAAATTTCCGAATCAAATTCAGATTTCATATATATAAATGTTCCGCAAATGTTTCAGAAAAATATGAGCAGCAAAGAATTAGCGGAAAAAAGCGAAATATCCGTATTTATTAATGATGTTCCCGTGTTTCTATCTGAATTTTCTAAACAAAAAAGTCGTGTTCTTGCTCCGATAAGCGCGATGATAAAAAAATAAAAGGAAGCGAAAGGAAATAGTAGTATGAACTGGCTCACTAATTTCGTAAGACCAAAAATCAGAGCGTTAGTTGGAAATGAAGTTCCGGATAATCTTTGGGAGAAATGTCCGAAATGCGAGCAAATGATATTTCGCAAAGAGCTTGAAGCAAATCTGCAAGTATGTCCTCATTGTGATAATCACATGAGATTGGATGTAAACAGCAGAATAAAAAATTTATTTGATGATGGTGATTTTACGAGAATAAAGTATAAGTCTCCCGTTAATGATCCCTTAAAATTCAAAGATAACAAAAAATATTCCGATAGATTAAAGGCAGCTCGTGAAAATACTAAAGAAAATGACGCCGTCGTCGTAGGATATGGGCGTATAGGCGGCCAAAAAACTGTCGCGGTTTTCTTCCTTTTCGAATTTATGGGCGGTTCTATGGGAGTTGCAGTCGGAGAAGCGATTATTGCAGGAGCTGAATATGCCGTTTCAAAAGGATATTCGTTTTTGGTAGTGCCATGTTCAGGCGGAGCGCGCATGCAAGAGGGAATTTTCTCCCTTATGCAGATGCCGAGAACTGTTGCGGCAATTACAAGAGTAAAAGAAGCTGAACTGCCCTATATAGTTCTCTTAACAAATCCGACGACGGGTGGAGTTTCCGCTTCTTTCGCTATGCTTGGAGACATTCATATAGCAGAGCCGGGAGCTCTTATTGCATTTACGGGACCAAGAGTTATAGAAGGAACAATTCGTGAAAAACTCCCAGACGGTTTCCAGTTGTCCGAATACCTTTTGGAGCATGGAATGGTTGATATGGTTGTTCATCGGAAAGAATTGAAGATGAAAATCGCAAATATATTAAGCATACTGACTCATAAAAAAGCGACCTCTAATCAGGAACAATCAATGTGAATTAAAAAATTGGGAGTTGTGTTGTAATGGAAGATAAATATCTTTGGAAAAGTGTAATTTGTTCTTTATTGCTTTCATCTATATTAACGAACACAGTTGAAGCTGGTACGACAAGAGGAAAAGAAAAAAGAGAGGTAATAGAGATATCTTCCGAAGATGAAAAAAGAGAAGCAGAAAAAACAGCCGAAGAACCAAGAATCGACTATACAGATGCGGCAAAAAGAGAAGAACTATATACGCAGCAAGAATTAACAGAAGAATCAAAAGCAACTATAGCTGCATTTGAAGCTTTTGATGAAGAAATGAAAAAACATCCTTATATAAAATCAAGCCAAACGGAAGTCGAATATAACCGAAAAAAAACCAATCAGTTTCTTGTGAAATTAACGGGGCACCTGAAAAAGTTGCTTCAACAGAAGATATAATAGTAAGCAGCGAAGACGACGATTACAAAATTCCTGTAAGGCAGTATCGCGCGGATGAAAAA
The DNA here is from genome assembly GCA_902796155.1 of uncultured Pseudomonadota bacterium. Taxonomy (GTDB): domain Bacteria; phylum Pseudomonadota; class Alphaproteobacteria; order UBA3830; family UBA3830; genus BNWE01. The sequence continues at coordinate 5,160 of CADBNZ010000011.1, read as the reverse complement.
AAGCCAACCAAGGAATTAATTTTATTCGTTCATGGTGGCGGATGGACGCAAGGTAATTTGAATACTCATGACTATCTTTGCCGCAAATTAGTAAAAATTACTGGCCGAGACGTAGCAGCATTAGAGTATCGACTATCACCTGAGCACGCATGCCCAATTCCATTGAATGATGTTATGAGCGTATATATCCATTGTTATAAGTCGAAATACAGGCGCACTATTTTGTGTGGAGATAGCGCAGGAGCAAATTTAAGCGTTGCATTATGCATTAAGGCTTTTGAGAAAGGTGTCGATCGGCCACATGCATTAGTATTGCTATATCCGTCACTAAGTAATAATTTTGAAAGCCGATCTTTTAAAGTTTTTGGAGATTGTATAGCTCTTTCAAAGGGAAAAACGGAAAAATACACAAGCAATTATGCAGGACGTCCTTACAATAGCGCAAATGCGAAGTCGAATAAGTTTATCTATCCGAATATAGAAGAAAATATGGATATTTATCCGAAAATAATGTTTATTTCAGCTGGATACGATGTGCTGTTAGATGGCCAACTCGAATTCATAGAGAAATTGAAGAAGAGCGAAAGAGAAGATTACGTCCATATTGTTGACGAAGGAGCGGTACACGGATACATGACATACGGCCGTTATTACGACGCCCTGATTACAAAAAATTGCGAAAAAATCCGTGATTTTCTGGATGGAAAACTAATGTAACAAGCTTTTGGTTTTTGTATCTTTTTATACTAACCAAATCATATTCTACATAGGTGAGGTTATTTTTAGTTAAAGTACAGCGATAATATCGCTTTCTTTTTTCCTATCTAAATCACAGTTAAAATCGTGTAACCCATTATAATTGCTCTTGAAAAGAGTAGGCGTTTATGTAAATATTCACCCGGATAAAAAAATACGTTGTTTATATTTAATATTATCGAAGTTTTCGTTATTCGTTAGGAGAAGAATAGAATGGCTGTTCCAAAGAAAAAGATATCTAAGTCTCGCAGAGATATGCGCAGATCGCATTTGGCTCTCAAAACCGTAAATGTGGTTTCCTGTCCTAATTGCGGAGAAGCGTGTTTGCCTCACAACATGTGCGGCACCTGTGGCATGTACAATGGGCGTCAGATTCTTCAAGATCGTCGCCAATTGGATAATAAATAGGAAATCCTCGAGTGATGACTTCCGCCTCTCACACCAAAGTTATCGCTATAGATGCAATGGGTGGAGATAACGCTCCTGAAGTCGTTATAAGAGGCGTCTCAAGATTTAAAGATTCGGGATATCATTTCATAATTTTCGGAGATAAGAGCAAAGTCGATCCGTATATGGGGCTCATACCTTCGGGATTATCGTATGAATTTCGGCATACGGACATTGCGATTACTTCAGAGATGGAAGTAATGTCGGCTCTGCGTCTCGGTAAGAAATCAAGCATGGGACTAGCTATACAATCTGTTCAGGCTGGCGAATCTGTTGCAGTGGTTTCTTCAGGGAATACCGGGCTTTATATGGCTCTTGCAAAAATTATCTTGAAAACAATTGAGGGAATAGATCGTCCGGCGATTGCTTCCGTTCTTCCAGGTAAGCATGGAAGTACGGTTTGCCTCGATTTGGGGGCGAATGCAGAGTGCGATGTAAAAAATCTGGTTGATTTCGCGATAATGGGAGAGGCTCTCGCTCGTTCTATATTCAACAAAGAGGATGTAAAGGTTTCTTTGCTCAATATTGGTTCTGAAGAAGTAAAAGGCGGCCGTTTGGTAAAAAGGACCTCAGAAATTCTAAAAAAATTATTCGATAATTACGTCGGTTTTGTTGAGGGTGATGACTTAAGCAAAGGTGATGTTGATGTAATCGTGACGGATGGTTTCACAGGCAATGTCGCTCTCAAAACCATAGAAGGAACCGCGAAATTTATTGCTTCCGAAATAAAGCGAACGATTAACCATGGCATTTTAGCCAGAATTGGAGGTCTTATCGCATATCCTGCTTTGTCTTCTCTCAAGCGGCGCATGGATCCTCGCTTGTACAATGGCGCAATTCTCGTAGGACTCAATGGCGTTGTTGTTAAGAGTCATGGGAACAGTGACGAAATAGGTTTTGAAAACGCTATAAAGTTCACAATGAACATTTTAAATCGAGATATATTTAACAGAATCCGGGATCTTATAGATAAATCAAAATTGCATGATGCTATAGAGTCATTGGGGGGAGAAGTCCTGTAATGAACTCTGTTATGATTGGCTTTGGTGCCGCTCTTCCGAAAAAGTGTGTTTTAAATAGCGAATTGCCTGCCGAATTGGATACATCAGACGAGTGGATTACCAGGCGAACGGGAATCAAACAGCGTTATATAGCGTCGAGATCTGAAACAACTGCATCTCTTGCTGTGGAGGCGGGGAAAGAAGCCATACATGACGCAAAAATTTCTCTGAATGATATTGATTTGGTGATTGTTGCGACAACTACGGGCGATTTAACTTTTCCTGCGACAGCAACTTTGGTACAACGTGATCTCGGGATTAAGCAAGGCGCAGCTTTTGATGTGAGCGCTGCTTGCAGTGGATTCGTTTATGCGCTGGATATAGTGGATTCATACATAAAATGCGGAAGATTTAAGTGCGCTTTGGTTATCGGAGCGGAGACATTCAGTCGTGCAGTTGATTGGCACGACAGATCTACTTGCGTTTTGTTTGGTGATGGTGCAGGAGCAGTTGTTGTTCAAGCACAAAATACGGATCTTGGTTTGCAATATTGCCGTATTCATTCAGATGGTAAGTTCGTTGATCAATTAAAGACGTCTGGTGGCATTTCAACAACTCAGTCTGTCGGTTTTGCGCAAATGGAAGGGCGTGAAGTTTTTCGTTTTGCTGTGGAAAAATTTAGTGAATCGCTTCAACAACTTCTGGAAGACAATAACCTTTCGATTGATGATGTAGATTTAATTGTTCCACATCAAGCAAACTCTCGTATATTAGAAAAAATAGCGGAAGATTCGGGCATATCCAAAGAAAAGGTTGTGGTTACCGTTAATAAACATGCGAATACTTCAGCTGCCTCAATTCCTTTGGCTTTGCATGAAGTAAAGCACAATTTAATTACCAAGAAAAACGTTGTGTTGCTTTCTATGGGAGCTGGTTTTACATGGGGATCTGCACTGATAAGGTTTTCAGGCGGTAATTCATCACATAAAGAGTCAGGAAGGTTGTAATGGTTAAAAAAAAGACGTTAACAAGAGCAGATATTGCTGACGCAATAGTAAATGAGTTCAAAGTCAGCAAATTCAACGCTACTGAAATAATTGAAGATGTGCTTGAGGAAATTGCCGTCGCGTTAAAGGAAGGCGAATCGGTTAAAATTTCGGGATTTGGTACTTTTGCGGTGAGACAGAAAAATGAGCGCATGGGGCGCAATCCGAAAACCATGGAGGAGGCGCTTATATCATCTAGAAAATCTCTAACATTCAGGCCATCTCCGATATTGAAAAAAATCGTGAATGAAAAACAGTAAATAGAAATAATATAGGGAGAAAAACTATGAAATTAATGGAAGGTAAAAAGGGAATCATTATGGGAATCGCCAATGAACGTTCATTGGCTTGGGGAATTGCTCAAGAGTTGGCTAGACAAGGCGCGGAAATGGTGTTTAGTTATCAGTCTGAGGCACTATATAAGAGAGTAAAGCCTCTTGCAGAGTCCCTTGGAAATATCGAAATGATTGAATGCGATGTTTCAAATGATGATAGCGTAAAAAGTTTGTTCGCAAAATTAGGAGAGAAGTTCGGCAAGATAGATTTTATTGTGCATGCTATAGCATTTTCAGATAGAGAAGAGCTTACGGGTAAATATGTTAATACTTCGCGCAAGAATTTCTTAAACACAATGGATATTTCTTGCTACTCATTTACTTCTATCTGCCAACATGCGTCGAATTATCTTAATGATGGTGCTTCTTTGCTTACTTTGACTTATCTCGGTGCAGAAAGAGTTATGCCGCACTACAACGTCATGGGAATTGCAAAAGCTGCCCTGCAAGCCAGCATAAAATATCTTGCGGTCGATTTCGGAGACAGGAATATTCGCGTAAATGGGTTATCGGCAGGGCCTTTGAAAACTCTGGCATCTTCCGGAATAGGAGAGTTTCACTATATTCTCAAGTGGAATCAATATAACTCTCCATTGAAGAGAAATACGACCCTTACTGACGTTGGCGGAACAGGTGTTTTTCTGCTTAGCGAGCTTTCTTCAGGTGTTACAGGGGAGGTTATTCACACAGATTGCGGCTATCATGTGGTTGGCATGAAAGCGGTTGATGCTCCTGATATCTCTGTCGTAAAATAATGCGGACTTGCTTGTTTTTATTTTTGAATGATGCTGAAAAATGAGAACATTATATCATTATCCGCTGTGTGCATTTAGCCGATTGGTAAGGATTTATCTCAAGGAAAAGTTCCTTGAGCATGAATTGGTAGTAGAATACCCATGGAACAGAAAAAAAGTATTTTCAGAGTATCCTCTACCGCCGGATATTCCGACATTGGTTGATAAAGACGGCATAGTGCTCGAAGGATGGTATGCAATCATTGAACATCTTGAGCAAATACACAAAACGAAGTCGTTTTTCGGAGGAACTTTCAGAGAAAAGGCGGAAACTCGCCGTATTACGCAGTTATTTAACGAATTTTTTTTCATGGACGTAACTAAACAAATAGTTTTCGAAAAAATCATGAAAAAACACACAGAAAACAGAGCGCCTGATTCATCTTGCATAAGGAAAGGAACGGCCGCGTTGAAAACCTATATGGAACATATCTCCTGGCTTGCCGATCACAGAAATTGGCTTGCGGGAAACGATATAACTATAGCTGATATGGCTGCAGCGGCGCAGATTTCATGCGTGGATTATACGGGCACCATAGATTGGGAACAGTATCCTATCGCAAAGGATTGGTACGCGCGCATAAAATCTCGGCCATCATTTAGGGATATTCTCGACGACCGCATTCCTGATATGCCACCAGCAAAACATTACGCAAATTTGGATTTTTGATAACTAAAGTTCTTGACTAGATTATGTTGATAATCTGAGCGGAAATGCTAAGATGAAAAACAGATATATAAAACATACGTACATTTCAGAGAACAAATTTCGTCAAGTATT
>CADBNZ010000010.1 GCA_902796155.1 uncultured Pseudomonadota bacterium | reverse complement strand
TCTGCGTGTAAACCTTGTCTCCGCGCTTTTTCATGCCAAAAACCTTCCTTTTACCCCCAGCTCCTCGACCTCGTTTGCCTCGCACTCTTTTGGCTCCAAAATACGATTCGTCTACCTCGATTTCTCCTGCTTCAAAATATGATTCTTCTTCCGTGAGTTTTAATATTCTAGCACGTAAAAGCTGTAAAATACGATTGATAGTGTTGCGATTAATTTTCGTCACTTCCGCTATCTGAATCGAAGTCAAATCTGCACAAAATAATCTCAATACTTGACGAAATTTGTTCTCTGAAATGTGTGTATGTTTTATATATCTGTTTTTCATTGGTATATCTTAGCTTTTCCGTTCAGATTATCAATCTAATCTAGTACAGAGAAAACATAACAGTAAGTTCGATGGCCAAACCGTTTTCGTATGAAGTTTTTGCAGCTCCTAATATCCCGAATCGTTGAGCACAATGGCATCATGGGACACATGATCCGACATTTTTCGAATTTTAAAATCATGAGTTTTGCCGTTATACCCTTTTGAAAAATTCTTCTTCTCGTTGCACAATTTATCGAAACATCAGCATGATTATCTTTTTTTAGCTGAATTTTTCCTCTTTTGCACCTCTATTTCTGGCCTCTCCTTACTTTTTACTTTCGCAAGAGTTTTAATATATTGAAGAATAAGTATATTTTCACTTTTTGTTTTTGAGAACCGTTTGGGGTGTAGTTTTCTTCTTTCGGGGCACGCCCCTTTCGATCCCAAAATTATTCGTGGACTACAAATGGAATAATACCGTTATTTATCAATGCGTTATCGACACAAAATCCCACAAACTCCGAATCCCCGATGCTTTTCGGCTTTTTTTGTGATTTTTCTCTATTTCGCAGGTTCCCATTTGCAGCGTACTGGAGAAACGATGGTCCCTTCTTTTTTCATTTCCGCAAATGCTTTGTCGACAACTTTTCTGTCGAGTCCGGTTAACTCCGCAACTTTTCCAGCATTCAAAGGCTCCCCTGCTTTTTTCATTGCTTCTAAAATTGTTTCTTTTTCGTTCATAACAATTCTCCTTATACCGCCTTCCTTAATTTTATACTTGCTTTGTCAGCCAGTTCTGTAAGCCGATTTTTTCGATAAGTTCGAGCTGCTGCTCTGCCCAATACATATCTTCTTCCTCATCCTTATAGTAATCCTTCAGCATGTCATAAGTCGAAAGATCATTGTTCGCTGCTTCAATAATTTCAGCAAGCCAGGCGAGTCCATTTTTTGAAACTTGCAGATCATATTTAATCCACTCGACAACATCTTTATGCACAGGAGTTTCTTGCTTAATTTCATTTTTCACATCTGCGCCGAGGTCAAGCAGGCGATCAATACACAGATTTACATATTTCTGTTCTTCTTCCACATGCTCGGCATATTTTTCGGCTAATTTCGAGAATCCCTGACTTGCGAAAATTCTCGATTGAATCGCATGCCCTGTCGCTTGTTGCGAAAGTCCTGTCACGATTGCTTGCAGCCCTGCAATAATTTTTTCTTTATCTCCTGACATTATGCTCCTCACAAATTATTTTGAAACTTTTTCTTTAAAAACTTCTTTAGGCTTCTTACATTTCGGACATTTTTCTGGTGATTCATCTCCAGTGTGTACATATCCGCAAACACTGCAAACCCACTGTTTTTCTGATTTTTCGCTCATAACTTTAACTCCTAAAATAAACACAAAAACCAAATTCAATAATTAATTATTAGTACATTTGTACGAAACGATCAAGCGAAAAAATCCTTCATTATTTTTAGAGATGAAACGGCTTCTTTATCATTTTCATCCATAACATACTGCATAGCGATTCCCAGGCAAGCGCCGACGATTAATTTTGCCGCTTGCTCGCGAGAATACAAATATAATGGAGTATTTTTCAACGAAATCTGCTTTAAAATTCCGCACAATAAAGAAACCATTTCATTAAAAATCAGTTTGAACTCTTTTTGTATTTCTTTATTCCACGTAGCGAGGCTGTAGAAATCTAGAAGCAATCTGTAAAGATTTGTATTTTCAACCATTAATTTTTTTATTTGCTCAAAGAAAAACGGCATTCTTTCATTCGGAGAGTCTATTTCTTTCAATTTTTGTTTCAATTCATTTAAATATTCATAAACGGCTTTTTTGATCACTTCCGAAAGAAGATTTTCCTTCGTTTTGTAATAATACGTTATCTGACTTACCACAATGCCTGATTTTTTTGCGATATCTCGCATCGAAACATTCGCATATCCACGCTTAGACAGAAGTTCAAACGTTGCCGATAATATTTTCTGTGATACATCATTTCCTGTATATGACATCTCTTAAAAATCTCAGTTTTGCAATTTAAAAACTTCGCTAGACTGACCACAGATAGGACATTTTTCTGGCGGTTCGTCTCCGGTGTGAACATATCCGCAAACGCTACAAACCCATTTTTTGCCTTGGGGATTTTCTTTAACTGCTTCTAAAGTTTGTGTGTTAATTTCCGAAATGTTTTCACCCGAAAGCCGCATAATTTTTTTTGATTCCAGATTTTGATATCCTTGCGGAGTATGAGTCGATAAATAAATCGTCGGATTTTTCTTTACGAATTCCCGAACTCGATTGAGTGTATCGCGTGCTTGCTCTAAATTTTCAAAAACTACGGATAAACGATCCTCGTGCAAAGCTTCATCTGTATAAGTTACATCGCCGTGAATTAAGTAATAAAGCCCTTCGGATTCAACAATTACAATGCTATTTCCCAAAGTGTGTCCCGGAGCAAAAATGTAATAAATTCCGTCAGCGATTTTTTGAGATTTCTCGAAATTTTGATAGGCACCATCGGTAAAATCCACTCGCTCGATATTTTCACCTTGCAATTTCATCGCATTAGCTTCAATTCTCGAAATATAAATTTTAGCATTCGGAAAACTGCGCAATTCTCCTGTATGATCTGGGTGCTTATGGGTTACCAAAATTTTCGTCACTTGTTCAGGCTCATATCCGAGTTTTTTCAGCGCAGACATATAACTTTGAATCGGTTTCCCGACATAAATCAAAGCACCTTCACGTGGAGGAATATCAGGAGTTCCTGCAGGTAACCCCGTATCAACTAAAATTACTTCTGATCCCGTATCAATAAGATAATTTTGCAAACAAGACGGCATTTTTTCGTCAGGCGATATCGCGCCTTTTTCTAAACCACCTCCAAAAGCAAACGATTTCATCATAAAACCGTCTTGCGTGAATTTTACTGCTTTTATTTCCATAGTCATTCCTCTAGGATGCATCTTTTTCCGTTGATATCATAAATTGTTGTTGCTTTAAATAAGATAGTATAAAAAAAGAATAAGCAGCAATAAAAGGTACTGTAAACCATTTGCGGGAATAAATGAATTTTTTCTTTTCGGGGCGCACCCCTTTCAATCCCCAAATTAGCTCTGGACTAAAAATGACTAAATTTCGTTATTTATCAATATGTTATCAACACAAAATCCCCAAAAACCCCGAAGCCCTGATAGTTTTTAATACATGAGGTTGTTAAAATTATACAAGCCCCGACATTAAATCTTGTGAGAAATGAGCTGTAATCACTCTAACAACCAATCTATGGCGTTGATTTGCTTTATTCCGTTATAAAACGTCGTTGGAAGATCGTCCATTGTTATCAGATATTTTCGGTTATGATCGTTGACCGCTTCTAATGAATCCAATTCTCGCATAAGAGTTTTTTCATTTTTAACTGTATAAGCCACCTGATAATATTCTACTTCTCCATTTTTCAAGGCAACAAAATCTATCTCCAGCGGCCCGACCTTTCCTACATAAATTTCATACCCTCGGCACAGTAGTTCCAGATATATGACATTCTCTAAAACCTGTCCGTAGTCAACATCTCGGCTTCCCAAAAGAAAATATCGCAATCCAATATCTGCGACATAATATTTATCTCTTGATTTAAGATATTGTTTGCCTCTTACGTCATAACGCCCGACTTTATATAGAACGTAACTGTTGATAAGAGCAGAAAGATAATTTTCAACCGTATGAGTAGATATTTTGCGACCGTCAGACGTCATTGTATCACTTATGCTTTTGATTGATGAAAGATTTCCCAGGTTTTTAAACATAAAACGAATTACATCCTCAAGGATCATATTATTCAAAATATTGTTGCGAGACATCACATCCTTTAAAACAATCGTGCTGTAAAGTCCGCTTAAATAATCGCGAATCAGATCACGATTTCCGTTTAACTCAGTAGTATACGGAAAAGAACTATTGACGAGATAATCCTTGAATTTTCTTCCTAAATCGCTTGAATCCGCAAAGGATGAAACATACTCCTTAAAAGATAGCGGCAACATATTGATTGTGACGTATCTTCCGGAAAGCAAAGTAGCTAATTCTCCCGACAATAAGTGGGCATTTGAGCCGGTTATGTAAATGTCGGTATTCGGAAGAAGCTGCAAACTATCCACTGTTTTTTGAAAATTTTCGACGTTTTGAATTTCATCGAGAAAAATATAATTCATCTTGTCGGGTACTAGTTTTGATTTGATATGCTCATGCAGTGCGCGATAATTAAGAAGATGTTCAAAATCCATGTTTTCAAAATTTATAGATTGAATCTGAGCTTTTGTTACGCCATTTTTGAGAAGATCTTTTTGAAACAACTCAAATATAGTGGATTTACCGCACCTGCGAATGCCCATAATAACTTTAATTACATTCTTATCCTTAAATTGATGTAACTTTTTCAAATATTCAGGTCTGTTTATCAAATTCGCATCCTTAATCACTTTTAGAAGATGATATCTAAAACTCACAATATTTGCAAACTTTTAGAAGTGAATTTCTAATTTTCTACACTTTTCGACCTCTGCTTCTATATCTGAAAAGATCAGTATACGGAATACAAGCTTGTGTTTTTAATAGATTTCTGTAACAGGCCTAAGACGGTGCAAAACTTTTTAAGTATTCTGCATTTTTTGATTTCTTGGTTTGCGCGACTTCCAAAGGAGTAAGTCCATCTTTGTTTACCGCTTTCAAATCTGCTCCTTTTTGAACTAAATAATTAATGGCTTCAGAATTTTCGGCACGATAACTTGCAATAACGTGCAATGGAGTATTCCCATCTTTATCCACTACATTAATGTTAAGACCTTTAGATAATAAAAGATCGGTAAGCTTAAAATATTCATCTGGTGATCTTTGCGAGTCAAAAGTCCACTCTTTTACTAAATAATGCAAAGCTGACCGCTTTAAAATATCACATGCATCAACTTCCGCTCCCGCATTCAATAAGAGTTCAATTTTGTCTGCTGGGGCTCCCTTTTCGATTGCTGTAAGTAACGGAGTTTGTCTATTCCAATCATCCGTTCCTTCAAGATTAATTCCTAGTTTCAATAGCCCATCAATAAAAACATCGCCTTTTTGAAAAAAAGCTTTATCTTCAAACGCTAAATGCAACAAATTTCTTCCCTCATCTTTTGCATTAATATTTGAACCCTTTCCCAGTAGGAATTCTATTCGTGCCAGCTTGTTTTGAGATGTATCTCTATCGCGATTTGAGGCAATTGTTGATGAGTCTCCTTTAATTATTTTAAATAGTAATTCATTATTAGCTGCCAGCCCACGTTTTAAAAGCAGTTCAATGACTTCTTTGTAATGTAAATAAATGTAAATAATTGTAAATTGCGCAAACCATAGGAGTTTGCCCATCTTTGTCAGAAACAAACACTTCTGCACCATAATCTATTAATTTTTCTACTATTTCTGCTGAACAATTTTTTGTAGCTAGATGCAATGGAGTTACTCCATTTTCGTTCGTTATATTGACATCAAGTTCTCCTTCAGCAACAAGCTCATCAATTTCTTCTTTTGTGGCATCCTTCAGGATCTTTTTCCAAATTTCGTATGTGAAAGGATCTACTCGAACTACATTTCGTTCATGATGATGCGGCGCAGAATTGGAATCCGTAGGTGATTCATATTTTTTCTTTGTTGATGGGAAAAAGATGTTCTTCTCTGTAAAGGGAGGATAGCTAATTTCCTTTAATGAAGGACAACAAGCAAGCAACAAAGCAAAATTTGCATAAACATCGGCAGATAATTTATTAGAACTATAGGTTTTTTTCTCCGGAGAAATTTTGAATGGGGTTGCTGACTGCGTTTGATGAAATCTGAAATGACTTGCTATCTGGCTTGATTTCGAGGTATCATTATATTTTCTTATCAGATAGATCTGCTCGTGTTGCCGATCTTGAATATAGAATCTTTTTCCTTTTAGGGTTATCAGAGAATTACCCTGCATAGTTAGTTTCTCTTCAGATTCATTCCAAAGAGCATCTTCTGCAAGCGTATAACGTCCTCCAGTTAGTGCTGATGGAGCTTTTCTAGATAATATATCGAATCCATCACTGTAAGACACGGTAACACCTAGCTCATTAAACAATGGGTGTCTCATTATTTTAGATTCGATTGACCTTTTATTGCTTTTAACTGTTATCAAACCATTTGCTACATTATGATAAGGATATAAATCGGTTGTGTTCAATATTTCAGAGAGATACAGGCACATTGCTATTCGTTTAGATGTAATCATATCAGTTGATAATCGCAATGATTGGTGTGAATTATAATCAGGAAAAATAAAATTTCCGAATCCGCTTTGCATTGCATTGCGAATTATCGGTTCGAGAAATAATACCGCTAACCTTTCTTTTTCTTCTTTCTTTATTTTAGAAAAATCATGTCCGAAAGATACATCTATGGCATTTTCAAATTCAGCCAAAACAGGATTCATTACATGTGGACGTAACATGGGAAAAAATTGATCAATAAGGTTAAGGTCTCTCGAATTTATAATTGAAATATTTGAAATCAGTTCTTCATCTAAACATTCTAAGCCTACCATATGATGGAAAGAATGAGTCATCTCATGAAATAACAAAAAATCTGGAGAAAAACCATCCGTTTTACTCAGAAATATTTTATCATACTTCTGATGACTCACTTCTTTTTCCGTTTTTAAAAATTGTACACCAATATGCCAAAATTGCGTTTTAGATTCATAGTTAATAATACTTATAATCAACAAAGACAGTACACGTTGAAAACCTGTGGCATTTTGTAAAACAATTCTCAATATGTTGTCTCTAAAGTCGATTTTCTCATTCTTAGACATATCATCGATTCCGAAAAGTCGATTTTTGCCAACTGTAAGTTTTATTATTAAATCTGTATCGTCATCACTGATCCCGGAATCATATTTATCTGCTGGATTCACTTGATGCATTAGAATTTTGTCGATATGTAGTCTAAAATACTCAATAATCCATTTTAGATGAGATAATTGCAATGATTCGCCATCAGACAACGTAACAGGGTTAACGGGGACTATGGAAGGCTCTGCAATTTTTCTTTCTGCATACTTTATTACATTAGGACAGGAGAAATCTATAATTTGTATATCCTCTGGAAGTAAGGCATCTGTTCCAGACTCTTCTCTTGTCACGTAAAAGTCCTTAAAATCCTCAAAATTAATCTCTTTAATATTTTTATCTACTCGTTGTATAAATTTTGTTGGATCAAAGAATTGGTCATTTTCAGTCAGAAATTTTTTAAGCATATCGATATATTCTTCTGTGCTCATTGGATTTGGAAGTAACTCTTTGTTTTCCAACTCAAAAAGTCTTATCCTCGAGTCTGATCTTTTTATAATGGGAAGTTTCTTTACAGTTGGCGTGTCTGATTTTTTTCTTTGATCATCAGCCAACTCTACATTCATTGTGTGTAGATCACTTACCAAAAACATTCCACAAATCGTAGCTATAACCAGCTTTGTCATATTTTTTCCTTTCTCAAATTTCATACCTTGATATATATGCTAGCATGAAAAAATTAATTATTATTAAAAATAAGTGATCCCTGCCGCAAGATACCGTGGTTTAAGTCAAGAGTTGAAAGCGAGGTTCGGATTAAATTTTGTGGCGTTTTTAAGCATACCGAAAAATATAGCG
>CADBNZ010000009.1 GCA_902796155.1 uncultured Pseudomonadota bacterium | reverse complement strand
TTTATATTTCCCTGGATTCTTCGCTGCGCTCAGAATGACAAGGAGAGGCGGGATTCTGCGTTCAAAATGATAGGGGGATATGAAACACATATCCATTCCTGCTGGATGTTCAGGATGATTGACTGAAGCAGAAGAGAATAGACTTACTATTCATAATTAAATGACTATTATTGTAAAAATCATTGCAAATCGTCACTCAAATCGCGCCAAGTTGGATTACTCTTTTCGATAAGAGCGATCTTTTTTGCTCGTAGCATTCCCTTAATCTGTTTTTCGCGCACGATTGCATCGTAAATATCATCGAAAACCTCATAATAGCCGAGCTTGTCGACAATATACTTCTGTGTAAAACCTTTGACTACATGATTCTTATGTTCCCAAATACGTTTTATCAAGTCTGAAGTTACACCGACGTACAAAGTTCCATTGCGTTTGCTAAACAGAATATATGTGTATGCTTTTTTCATACTTTTGATATAGCATGTTAAGTGATAAGAAATTGTTAATTTAGCGGAAGATAGAACTTGATTCTTTGGCTTTTCTGGATTCTTCGCTACGCTCAGAATGACGAGAGGCGTCTTTCTTTTCATCCTGAGGAAACCACGTTTCCTTCTCGTCATCACATACGCTTTTTCCTCCCTCATCATCCTGAAGGAGCGTAGCGACCGAAGGATCCAGTCATAAAAACAACATCAATACAATACCCCATCACTACAATCCTGGATTCTTCACTTCGTTCAGAATGACGGATAAGTCGGTAGCCATCCTGAACATAGTGAAAGATCCAGTCTTCCAGCATCCGTGGAGAAGACAGCCTATTATAAGTGTCGTCTATATATGAGTGATAGCCCTCAGCCGTTTTTCGTTCGATTTTTCGAGCACTTTACGTATTGTACATCCAGTGCTTTGAGTTTCCGATGCAGCGCGGATCGTTCCATGCCGATAAAATTCGCCGTTTGCGAGACATTTCCCGAAAATCGATTGATTTGAGCGCGCAAATAGTCTGTTTCGAAGCATTCTTTCGCCTCTTTCAGCGGCATTGTGATAAATTTCGCGATATTCAGCGACTCAAATTTTTCTTTTGTGTTGGCGGTTAATTCAGGAGGCAAGAATGTCTCGTCTATAGCGGTTTTGTCGCTATCACTTGCGTTAATCAGCGAACTTTCTACAACATTCTTTATTTGCTGAATATTTCCCGGCCAATCATATGACTGCAGAATCATCAAAGCTTTATCCGAAAAAGGCTTTGGTTTCAAGCCAAACAGCTCTTCAGCTCTCGACATATACCAATCTATCATCGGAATAATATCCTCGCGCCGTTCTGCCATGCTTGGTACGTTTATTTCTGAAATTTTCAGGCGGTAGAATAATTCCTGATTAAAGTCGGCCATTTTTGAGGAATCGCCCGTTGTCGTACTGCATATTATACGCACATCGGAAAAGACGTTTCTCGATGACAGCTGATATTTCCCGCTTTGCACGAACATAAGCAGTTTTCGCTGAGAATCAGGACTCATACGGTCTACGTTTTCCAAGAAAATTGTTCCGCCATTTGCTTTTTCGATATATCCATATGATTTTTCAGTACCAAATAACTCGTTGCTGAAGGTCGTTGAGTCGGTGTCTGAAATACAGCTTATGCTAATGAAATTGTAGTTTTTTCGAGGCGATTTTTGATGAATCCTGTAGGCAATTGCGTCAACGCCAACGCCAATTGTGCTGTTTATGAATACTCGGCTGTTAGAATTTGCAATTTTATCGATTGTCGCTTTTATTGTGTTCGCAAATGCGGAAATTCCAACCGAAAATATATCAGATGAAAGACGATCGTTTCTCAATGAATCATTCTCGATCTTCAATTTGAAAAATTCCAGTGCACGCATGCAAGTCAAAAGCAACCGATCTATTACAAAAGGCTTCTCGATGAAGTCAAACGCACCCTTCCGCATGGCATTCATGGCTATATCGATTGTTCCATGCCCTGAAATAATGATTATAGGAAGTTCTGAGTTGATATTTTTTAGCTTATCCAGGATTTTAAAGCCACCTGACTCATCGTCTCCTATCCAAAGGTCAAGAAAAACAAGGTCGGGCATATCGGTTTTTACGGCGGCAATGGCTTCTTGTTCGTTTGTCGCTATGCTCGTGCTATATCCTTCATCCGATAGGACCCCGGAAATGAGCGATCTTACTTCTGCGTCATCGTCTATAACAAGAATTTTCGCGTTTTTTGCTTCCATTGTTTTCCTTTTTCTTCCTCTTCTTACATACCTTTCTACATTACAATCACATGACTTTAACTTTTACACAACTTTCGGAATCGACATTGTTATTTTTGCTCCGCCAAGATTACTATCGCCAAAAAGCAACTCTCCCCCATGATCTTGTACTATTTTTTTCACAATTGCCAGACCTAATCCCGTACCTTTCGGCATAAGAGTAAAATAAGGAGTAGCCAGCGACTCGATTTTTTCTTTAGGGAGTCCCGGACCGTTGTCTTCGACTGCAACCATGAATTTGTTGTTGTCGTTTTTTATGCTCACTTGGACTTTTTTATCGTCCTTTGTAACCGTTCCAAGTGCATTGACGGCATTTTTTATCAGATTAACGACAGACTGATGAATCAGGCGCTCATCCACATTTACTGACAGATCAGTATTGGCTTCAATAAGTGAGATTTTCACATCTTCTGACGCATTTTGGATGAAGAAAACAGCCTGTTTGCAGATTTCGTATAAATTGCATGGCTTCAAAATCGGATCAGGAAGTTTCGCAAAGTGCGTAAAATTATCGATTAGACGTTTTATATCACCGACTTGGCGTATAATTACGTCTATCAATTCTGAGAAAGTTCCGCTGTCGCTGTTTATTTGCGAGATATATTTTCTGCGAATACGTTCGGCCGACAACTGAATAGGTGTAAGCGGATTCTTTATCTCATGAGCAACACGCCTTGCGATTTCAGACCATGCAGCTTTTTTCTGAGCCATAACCATGTTCGTAAGATCATCGAAAGTTATCACGAATCTGTTGTAATAGTCGATCGATGTCTCTATATGAGCAACCTTAACCGAAAGAAGCAGTTCGTTGTTGTCTTTTTTGTACCTCATTTCTTTTTGGGCGATTCCGTTTGAACTTGGTGCGTATAACAAGGCCTCTATCTCGGGAATAATGTTGTATATGTGCTCACCAAAGGATATTGGCCGTCCGAGAAGTTTTTCCGCGGCGCTATTCCATACATAAACTGCATTGTTGTCAATGCCAATTACGCCTGACGAAACACCGGCAAGAACGCTGCTCGAAAATTTGATGCGCTCGTCCAATTGCTTGTTTATTTCAACCAAATCCTCTCTTTGTTTTTGCACCTGAGATATCATTTGGTTGAATGTTCGCATAAGCGTTGTTATTTCTTCATACTGACTTTCTTCCGGAACACGCGCTTTTAGATTTCCCTCAATGATTGTCTCTGAAGTATCTATAAGATTGCTGATAGGTTTCACGATACGCCATGAATAGAGAATAGCGACGACAATCGAACCGACCAATAGCATTATTCCAACAATAAAGAACATGAAAATGAAAGCAATTTCCAGCGAGCTGCGCTCTTCCAGCAGTTGGAAATATTCGTCGTAGGCTTGTCTTGCGTTTTTAGCCTGAAGAAGTATCTCAGAATCTATGCTTTTTTCTATTATCAAATACAAATATTCGTTGTTATCTGTTCTAAAACAGGATATTGCGCGTATATTTTGTTCGTCATCAAAGCTAGAACGCAAAATAACAGAACTTCTTTCTTTTATTGATGAGATATCTTCATTTTGCAGATTCAGAAAATGCAGAGCGACGCTATATTTCGAATGCGCGATAACATTTAACGAAGAATCCAGTAAGATTGCCGAATTGAGATTTTTTAAAGCACAAAGGTCATCCAGCACGAAATTAACGTTCTCCGAGAATTTTTCGGGGTCTTGCTCACGTAAATTGGCCAGCTTATCGATGTGGTATGTGAGCGTCTTTGATACCGCCGTACAGTCGTTTATCAATTGCCGCTTATGCTCATCGATATACGACTCCGCAACTTGCAGAGATTCTTGCAAAACCGTTCTGTTGCGGTCGTTAAACCAAGAATCAATGCCGTTGTGGAAGAAAAAAGCGGAGAAAAACGTCATTAATATCGAAGGAATAATAGAACTGAACGAAAAAAGCAGTATCAGTCGAACGGTAAGCCGCGAACCTTTTTTATGGCGATTGCTCCACAAATCCAGTATTTTTTGGCTTCCCAACATAAGCAGAATAAAGATAAACGCAATATCGCAATAGAGAATCGAGACGATACTCCGCGAACTTTTGCTGTATAAATCTACGTCAGTGAACAGGCGGTATGTAAAAAAGCATGAAACGGTTGATAAGATAAAAAAGAAATAGGTCAAAAAATTCCGTACACTGGATTTTTTGAGGAAGCTCCAAACAATTCTGAATATTTTACCTATCGATATCCCCGACATTTAACTCTAATATTTTCTTCCGAAGTGTATTGCGGTTAATTCCCAATATTTTCGATGCCTGACTCTGATTACCATCCACGTGCTTCAAAGTCACATCGAACATAACCCGCTCTATCTCCTTTATTATGCGGTCATAGAGGCCAGGCGGAACGCTTCCATCCTTATGAGAGGCAAAATACCTCTCCAATTTTTTGCGCAGCCCCCCTGATATTCCTTCTTCTAAATTTATATCCTCTTTAATCGGCATTTTTATACTCTACTCTATTATTTTATTAACTTAAAAACCTATTTTAAAAACAGATTTTCATAAAATTTGCGCACACATTCTTTCGCAAGAGCAACATTTTCGATTTTGTTAATGGTCTCCCTAAAAGAGGAGGCTCCGCTTAATCCTGAACTATACCAGCAAAAATGCTTTCTGAATACTCTTAAACCGTGATATTCGCCATAAAAATCCAAACTTGCTTGGAAATGATGCATTATGGTCTCATATTGCTGTTGTAGAGATGGCGTTTGAGTGCGCACACAACCTTCTTGCAACTGCTCCATGATTTGCTGTAGAAGCCAAGGACGGCCAAGCGCACCTCGTCCAATCATGACTCCATTAGCCTTTGATTGCTCGATAGCTTGTACAGCGTCAGCAGGTGATTTTATATCGCCATTGCAAAGATACGGGATTTTTACGGTTTTCCGCATTTGTGCGATAGCCGACCAATCAGCCGTACCACTATACATCTGATTCCGTGTGCGGCAATGTATCGCCAGCATTTGAATGCCAGCATCCTCGAACTTTTTTGCAAGACTGAAGCAGTTTATGTGCTCATTATCCCATCCGAGACGCATTTTTAATGTAACAGGGATTTTTACGGCATTAACCACAGCTTTGGCAATTTCCACCGCCAAATTTTCGTCACGCATTAATGCGGAACCCGAGTCATTTGAAACGATTTTTCTTGCGGGACACCCCATATTTATGTCTATTACATCGGCGCCAAGCTGCTCATTTATGTTGGCCGATTCTGCCATATTTTTAGGGTCTGCGCCCATTATCTGCACTATTTTCAGAACATTTTCCGCATTGTTATGCAGACGCCTGTAAGTTTTTTTGCTGTTTCGTACCAAAGCCTCGCTGGAAACCATTTCAGAAACGACCGCAGTTGCGCCAAATGAAGACACAAGCTCACGAAATGGAGCGTCAGTCACACCAGCCATAGGAGCGAGAAACACAGGAGCTTTGTCAAAAATCTGTGGAAAGGTAAAAGAGGAAGAAGACACTTAAAAACCGACTCTTACATCGTATTGAGGGTGCTCAAAAATATTGATAGATGGAGATGACGCGAACAACCATCGAGCAAAAAGGGATTTTCTCTCGCCGATTTCAACAAAAGCATATATTTCTCTGCTGTCTTCAGGCGCATTTTTGAAACAGCGCTTCAAGGTAACCTGGATTCCGCCAAATTCCAAAGGCTCCCCAACT
The DNA here is from genome assembly GCA_902796155.1 of uncultured Pseudomonadota bacterium. GTDB lineage: Bacteria > Pseudomonadota > Alphaproteobacteria > UBA3830 > UBA3830 > BNWE01. The sequence continues at coordinate 20,484 of CADBNZ010000009.1, read as the reverse complement.
TTTATACGCTTTTTTAGAACTTTTCCGCTTATTTTATCGAGAACCTGAACATTAACGGCATTGATTTCTATAGGATTCGACTCCCATATTGAAGATGATTCTTCATCAACAACGTTTTCTTCTGTTTTTGCAACGTCTTTTTCTGCCGTTTTATCGGATTCAGCGACAGCAAAATCACATGCCAAACCAGATATAAACAGCGCCGAAATACCAGAAACGCCAAAAATGAACAGCTTACGACTATTCATATTATCTCTACTCTATAATACTCTTTCTTTACTCTTTCGAATCGTCATCATCCAAAGATACAACACTGTCTTCAGATTCTTCGTCCAAACTTACGATATCATCGTCTTCAGGAATAATATCGTCATCGATTATTATATCCTCGTCTTCTTTTTCGGACATAGGTTTCGATTTTCTCTTGGATAAATATTCCGCGTCGTAAACATCACCGCATGAAGGGCAAATTATAGGCGACTTATTAAAATCATAAAAACGGGCGCCACAACCGAGGCATACTCTTTTTATTCCCCAATCCTTTTTATCCATGACCAGACTTCCTCTTATTTTTTCTTTTTCTATTCTTTTTCAGCTATCAGGTTATTATATCTATACTAGGGTTTTTCCAAAGTCAAACTAATATTATCATATCCTTGCGGCTTTTCTTCCCAAAGGCTCAGGACAAAACCACCAAGACCTGATCCTACAGGTTTCGCAGCAACTGCTCCGTCGTTCAAAAGAGCCGCAACATGGGTCGTCAAAGTGTCGTTGTACAGTCCCCATCCTCTGAAAGCGTCATCGGCGAGCCTGATTCCATCTCTTAGCTTCAAAAAATCCCCTTCCTTCAGACTCGATTCACATAAATCTGACGCCTGATTCATTTTTGCGTTCAATTCATCTGCCAATTTATGATCTGTTGTGATGATATTTTTTACGATCTCTGCGCATTTCGACGTAGTCGACTTTTCACCTGAGTAAGTAAGCATCATATACGGCCAAAATGATGGCTCAAGTACGTGACTCACCCGATTATTCTTGAAAACTACAGCCTTATCGGTCATTGCAACGGCAATATCAAGCCCACTGCTTCGACAATGAAACTTATCTTCTAAATGCGTCGCAAGTGAGAAAACATCTTCCCACAAACCAAGATGTTTGAAAATTTTTGCGATATTTGTGCAAATTGCTGCTGAACTTCCGAGCCCTGATTTCATTTTTATATTTGATTGCACGAGAAATTTTCCCGTTATTTTTTGAAAATCAAATTTCGCAAATTCAGCCGCAGAACGCAGTAAGGATAAGAAAATTTCGTTGAATTTTTCTTCACCATTGGTGTCATATATTTCAAGTTCATCTGATGGCGTAAATTCTATCGATGATTCGTATTTTTGCAAAGGAAAAGCCAGAGCCTTACCCCCTCTAACGACGGTATGTTCGCCAGACATAATCCATTTGGCATAACTAAGAAACTTCATTTTTATATCTTCTTATATCTTTTTATTGTTTTTACTTTTTTCGCGTTAGATACTTCCTCAAATCACAATTTTATTCCATATCGGAGATTCCATACTTTTCAGAAACTCATTATGTGCGGCGATTTCTTCTTCCGATGGCTTAAAAGTACGTTTTTGACGTGATTGCTTTGTGTTGTGCATAACGGTCATTGCCTCACTGGTGTTTTCATCCGAACCAAAAGCCAATCCGCTCTGTTTTCCTCCAAGCAGCTCCATATAAACATCAGCAAGCAAAAGACTGTCGATTAACGCTCCATGATGTTCGTCACGTGATGATGCATCTATCTCAAACCTTCGGCAGAGAGCATCCAAGTTGGCAGCTGCTCCCGGAAATTTTCTATGAGCAAGATCTAATGTGTCTATGGCATCTTCCAATTTAAACAGAGGCTTATTTAACCGCCCCAGCTCACTATTCAAAAAGCTTATATCGAACGCAGCATTGTGAATAACGAGTACGCCATCGCCAACGAAATTAAGAAACTCGTCCACGATTTCGCCGAAAGTAGGCTTATCTTTAAGGAAATCGTCGGTTATTCCACTGATTCTGACGGCATCAGGACTCATTTTTTGCGTTTCGGGATTTATATAAACGTGATACGTATTGCCTGTTGGGATATGATTAATTAATTCTACGCAACCAATTTCGACAATTCTGTCACCGCCTTCATGTTCTAAGCCTGTGGTTTCAGTATCAAGGACAATTTCTCTGATTTTTTTTAAAATAGTCATAATTTGTAAACTTTTTTATGAGACGATAAATTATAGCATTTTTTAAGGAGCTGTTAAGTGGGCAACTTAACAAAGATTTTAGTTTTAGATGATGAAGAGGATACTGAAGATCTCTTTTTGCAAAAGTTCCGCCATCAAATAGAGGATGGCGTATACGAATTTTCTTTTGCCACATCTCTTGAAAAAACCGAAGAGTTGCTCAAAATCGGCAGACCAGACATATTTCTAACCGATATCAATGTCAATGGCATAGACGGTATCGACCTTATCAGCAAATTACGCAAAGAATATCCGCTTATGCGCTCCGTGGTTATTTCTGCGTATGGCGACATAAACACCCTGAGAGCCGTTATGCGAGGTGATGCTCACGATTTCGTTATTAAACCGATCGATTTCAACGACCTAACCGAAACATTGCGAAAAACAGCAAAGGCTGTAGAGAAATTAAAGGCTGCTGAAGCCACAAATATGAAGCTGGTGGCTATTTCAAACGAGTTGGACGTCTCCGCACAGCTGCAAAAGAGATTGTTGCCTGGTAATGTCGTTAAAAAAGGCAATATCGATCTTTATGCGGAAAATATTTCAGCGGCAGAATGTAGCGGCGACTTCTACGACTTTTTTTGGCTTAGTGATACCAAGCTGGGAATTGTTATAGCGGACGTTTCAGGAAAGAACGTTTCAGCTGCGATGTTCTCCATTATCGCAAAAACACTGATCAAAGCATATTCGCGCGTATATGAGTCCCCTGCGGAATGTTTTAAGAACGTCAATGCATCTATATGCCATGAAAATGTCGCAACTATGTTTGTTACAGCGATGTACGGCGTAGTCGACATGGAAAAGAATGAGCTGACCTATACTAATGCGGGACATCTTCCCGTTGCTTTAGTTCAGCCGGATAAGGAGCCTGTATTTTTGGAATGCGATTCAGGAATGGCTCTTGGTATTTTTGAAGAAGTTGAGTTTTCAGACAATGTTCACAAGTTTACTCCCGGTGATACTGTTGTTTTTTACACTGACGGAGTTACAGAGGCAGCAAGTAAAACGGGAGAAGAGTACGATTACGAACGTTTTTCAGCTGCCTTTCGAGCCAATACAAAGGCTCCACCTAAGATATTGAATCAGGAAATAGTGAAGGACATTCGGAGATTTACTGCTGGAGCCCCTCAGTCTGACGATATCACCATTTTGTGTTTGAAATATAGATTAAGGATTATGCCAAATGCTAATTAAAATAAAGAATAACGTCGATGAAATAGCAAGATTGTGCGATGAAGTTAAGAAATTCTGCGATGATAACGGAGTTTCTGAACAGAAATATCATGACATCGTTCTGATATTAGATGAGCTGGCTACAAATGTTATTAATTATGCATATCCCGACGGCGGTACGCATACATTTACACTAGATCTTCATAAAGACGGTGACGATCATATTGTTATGAAGCTATCTGACGACGGAATTCCTTTTGATCCGCTTGCGAGAGACAATCCTGACACTGAATCATCTCTTGAAGAGCGGGAAATAGGTGGTTTAGGAATATTTATTGTAAAGCAGTTGTCCGAAGTAGTTGAGTATTCACGTGTTGATGACAAAAATCATCTGAGTGTGACTGTATCAGTCATGAATAAAAACAATAACAGTAGCAAAGAGTAGAAAGGAAAAAGCGACATGGAAGTAAAAAGTACAGTTACAGAAGGCGTTACAGTCTTAACGCCAACGGGGAGAGTCGATACATCGACGGCAAAAGCCTTTGAAACATCTGTCATGGATGCCATAAACGCAAGCAAAAAAATCGCGATAAAATTTAATGAGATCGATTATATATCCAGCGCAGGTTTGCGAGTTGTGTTAATGGCAGGAAAAAAACTTCAGGCCAGCGGAGGGGTTTTAGTCCTTATAAACATGCCTGAGAAGATTTTTGCCGTATTTAAAATGAGCGGATTCGATAAAATTTTAAAAATCTGTTCATCTTTCGACGAATCTAAACCTTTTTTTAACTAATTTGTATTTTAATAAAAGAGTAAATAACAAAATAGAAGGAGAAATCATGGATAAAGAGCTAAAACAAAAAACAGAGAAGCACAACGATGGCAAGAAGCGTTTGTCTATTGCTATGCAAGGTGGTGGTGCGCATGGTGCGTTCACCTGGGGTGTTTTGGATAGACTTTTGCAAGAGAAAGATCTCGTTGTAGAAGGTGTTTCCGGAACCAGCGCAGGCGCTATGAACGCAGTCTCAACCGCGCAAGGTATTTTGGAAGGCAGGAATGAAGGCGCCAGAAAATTCATGGATAAATATTGGACTATAATGTCCGACAGAGGCAGAACAAGCCCATTTAAACCTGGTTTTTTGGATGTCCTCAACGGAAAGTATACAATGCACAACTCTCCGGGATTCTTGGCATTTGATTTTATCAGCAAAATTTTGTCTCCATATCAGTTGAATCCAGCCGGAGTCGATCCATTAAAGGATTTGTGCGAGGAATTATTTGATTTTGATAAATTAAACGCAGATAAAAGAGTCAAAATCTTTATGGCAGCAACTCACGTTTATACAGGAAAAATTAAAATCTTTTCTAACGTTAATGAAGAGTTGAGTATCGAGACAATTTTGGCTACAGCTTGCTTACCTACAATCCATAATGCCGTCATGGTAAAAGGCGAGTACTATTGGGACGGCGGATTTAGCGGCAACCCAGCTATTTATCCGTTGATTTACAACTGCGAGACATCAGATATCTTGATCATTAAGCTGAACCCGACACATCGCCCAAGACTGCCGATTACAGCATCTGAAATTGGTGATCGTTTGAACGAAATCAGCAACAACCTTTCGATCATGAGAGAAGTACGCGCTATGCACTTCATAACAAAGTTGATCGACAGCGGTATTGCTAAACCAGGCAGTTTGAAGAGATTGCATGTTCACTTGATTGAAGATGAGAAAGTCTTCCAGGATCTTGGCTGGTCATCAAAATTGAACACCGATATGGATTTCTTGCTCCACTTGAAAGAAGCTGGACGTATTGCCGGTGATAAGTGGCTCGAAAAGAACTGGGATTTCATCGGAAAGAAAGGAACAGCGGACCTCGTAGAGGAGTTTGTATAACAGCAACAGATCGTTTTTGTTAATTGAGTTTTTTAATCTCCTGCCGCCGCGGAGTAGAGATGGGAAGAAATCCAATTCGATTTTATCCTAATCTACTCCACGGCTGGTTTTCTTACTATAAATAATTGCACTGATAGATTTTTATACAATTATTAATTTCTCATATTACTATATCGCAAGCAAAAGAAAACTCGAGACAAAAATTCCCTAGTTTTGACCAGGGAACAGCCCTGGTTTGGGAGTAATTACCACCTGATGACTAAAAAGGGTTTTACCATCTTTCGGAGTCGGAGTTAGTATGAAAAATCCCAATTTGCTTTTGTAAGAATCATTAATTTTATTATAATTACCTGATACGGAAACTCGCTCTTCTCCATCTTTGTTACAAACTAAATCGGGGTTTATTGCTTCAACTTTTGCGCGTGTTATTGTTGATAGATTGCCGAATTTTGTATTCATTCCCCCAATTGTGGTACCCAAACTGGTATTTGAGTAACAAGCTTGGTATTGATAACTATCACTATTGATTCGTTTTACCCATGTCCAACCTGCTGTGTAATAAATTCCAAAAGGCCATGGGTTGAACATTGTTTGTATGAAAAAAATTTAGGCAACTAGCAAAAGCGATTCTTGCTAAATCACCTTTAGTCAGAGTTTTATCAGTTTTATTATTTTTTATTTGTTGAGTCAGGCTGGCAGCAAGATATGCAGAAGTTCTTGCTTTATTTTTTAATTCATAGAATCGATAATGGTCATTTACAAAAAATAAAAGGGAAATACAAACAGGGATAGAAAACGCAAACTCAATTAAAATACCGCCGTTGTGGCTTTTGCGAGGACATGAGAGTCTGTGTAAGAGGGTAAATACCCCCCACTGCACAACTTTTTCGCGAAATAACTTGGAACAGTTTGGCCATAGCTAGAGTCTCCCATTTATGCAATTTAAATTTAGTGAAAAATGGTTAAAAAAACGGAAAGATTTATAGGGATTTTTTATCGGATTATTTTTTTCCTGGATTCTTCGCTTCGCTCAGAATGACTGAAGAAATGGGGGCCACTATCTTATCAAGAAGATAAGACGTCATTGCTGTAGTTGTCATGTTCGTATTTAACCATCATGAGGGGAATAAAAACTTATCTCTCTCTGTCATTCTGAGCAAAGCGAAGAATCCAAGGTTGTTTTTGATGTTGTGTTTCTGTTTTTTTTCCTTCTGGCAGTTTCATTCCCCTTATTTTCTCACGATAACGTCTGAAATAGGTTTCATATTACACCGGAACGTTGAGGTCGCCGTTAAAACAATATGCCTCTACCGAATCGATCGATTATGCGTTAAACTAGTCGGCGTTTGGTTGTGTTTCGCTTTCAGGTGCGGGGTATTGTCTTGGATAAGGGGCTTTTTCGTTTTCAGGCTTTTCCAAAATTCCCCTGCGTCCACATGCAACAACGATGAACAAGATTGAAATAATGATTATAGGAAAGGATTTCATGTTTTTCTCAATAAAAGCGCATAATTATACGAAATTTTTGTTGATGTCGGTAGTCACAATGGCGGTCTCCTCGGATTTTTTCGATTGTTATGCCGGAACAGGGGCTCCCTCTTCTTCAAATTCAGATAAAGAAATAGCTTCTGATTTTTTGGATTCCGTTAGCCAAAACCAACAAGCTAACAAAAAAGAAGATGTTCTTTCTTTTTCCGATATTGTCGGAGATAATTTCATATTCAGCAACGAAAAAGGATTCAAGTTTTCATTTTCTAATTTAAAAGGGCATGTGTTGGTCATTGCTTTTTCTACTACGTGGTGTCCAAATTGTCCTGTCGTTTTAAAGTCGCTTGATGTGCTCAAAAAGAAACTTTTGCAGCAAGAAATTTACAATGTCGGAGTTATTACACTAAATATAGGAGACGAAGATATCAAAGCAGTTAAGGACCACTACGCAGAATATGGTATCGAAAATCTTTCGGCATACGAATCTGTGGCGCATGCAAATGGAATCGAAGGTGTTCCTGTTTGTTTCGTTTTCGATAAGGAAGGAAAGCAAGCCGCAAAGTATTTAGGGTGGCATGATTTTGCTTCAGATGATTTTATTGCGTTTCTGAAAAAGTTAGCGGCGAAAAAAGTAAATGACTATTCTTCAAAGAAAAAAGGTTCTACAATCGGCTCAGGTAAAGTTTGGAAGAAAATGGAAGTATTAAAGTACGGAAATCCGATTTTAAAAAAGAAATGTGCTCCTGTTGAGGTCGGCGATAAAGAAGCACCTGAGCTTTTGGAACAAATGCTGCAGCAAATGTATGAATCTGATGGCGTTGGGCTGGCGGCTCCGCAGGTTGGCATTTCAAAAAGAATGGTCGTAATTGATGTTCGTCAAGAACCTGCAAAAGTTTATAAGATGATAAATCCGAAAATTGTTTGGAAGTCGGAAGAGACAGCAGAACTTATAGAAGGTTGCCTTTCAGTCCCGGGAGTTTATGAAACAGTAAAACGTCCTGCATCTGTTTCAGTTGAATATCTTGATGAGACATTCAAGCCTTGCTTTATTGAGAAAGCTACAGGAATATTGGCTGCGTGTTTGCAACATGAAATCGATCATTTGGATGGGAAATTATACGTGGATCATCTAAGCAGGATAAAACGGGCGAGGCTTATAAGTAAGTACAAGAAATTACAGGAACAGCAAGAACCTATCTCGGATAATAGCGGCGAAGGGCAGCAAGCGCAGCAACAATAGCAGTAAGAAGAGGCATTCGCGACATACGCGTTTGAACAAGCTATGAACGTAGTTTTTATGGGAACCGCGGATTTTTCTTTGAAGGGGTTAGTCGCCTTATGCGAAAATCATTGTAATGTCATCGCTGTTTATACTCAGGCTCCGAAACCTTCAGGAAGAAAACAGAAAATTCACAAGTCCGCTGTACATGAATTTGCGGAATCAAAGGGAATTGCGGTTTTTACTCCGAAAAGTTTAAAGAAGGCCGAGCAGATTGAAATTTTTGCGTCGCTCAAACCTGATTTGGCTATCGTTTCATCGTATGGATTGATTATTCCGCAAAATATGCTGGATATTCCGAAATACGGCTTTGTAAATATCCATGCTTCTGCGCTTCCAAGATGGAGAGGTGCTGCGCCAATTCAGGCCGCTATTCTTGCGGGCGATAAGCAAACAGGAATTACCATAATGAAGATGGATGCCGGCGTTGATACGGGCGATATTATTTCTATGCAGTATGTCGATATTACCTCGAAAACAAATCATGGGCAGCTTTCTGAAGATTTGGGAAATCTTGGCGCGAAAATGATTATAGAAACGCTTTCGGATCTTGATAATCTGCTTGCAAATGCACAGAAGCAACCGAATGAAGGAGCTACATACGCTCAGAAAATATCTAAGGAATCGTGCAAAATCGATTGGAACAATTCGACGACTGATGTTTTGAGGCATATAATGGCGTTTTCTCCTGCTCCTGGGGCTTGGAGCGAAGTTGATGGTCTCAGAATAAAAATTTTAGATGCAGATGTTGTTTCTGCGTCTTCAAATTTTGAAATTTCCGCGGCAAATATCGGAGAAATTTTCGAAAACAAAGGCGAAATGTTCGTAGTGTGTCGTGATGGAATTCTGAAGATCACAAAAATTCAGCCTGCGGGAAAAAATGCCATGAACGGATCAGATTTTTTGAGAGGACGAAAAAATCTTGTCGGAAAAATATTCTCTTGAAGCAGTTGATAACCTAATCGCGCGTGATTTGCGAAAATTCGCTTCTGAATGGCTTGAATTTTTAGCTGTGCAAAGAAAATATTCGGAGCATACGCTAAAATCATATAAGCGGGATGTTGAAAATTTTCTCAAATTTTTGAATCAGCATAAAGGCGAGTTGGTATCAATTGCACTATTAAATTCTTTGAAAATTCCAGATTTCCGCTCGTGGCTTGCAAGTCGAAGTACAGATGGTCTTGTTGTTCGAAGTAATGTTAGGGCGGTTTCTTCTTTGAAATCCTTGTTCGCTTTCCTTTCCGAAAAACATTTGGTCGATATGGACGCAATAAATCTTCTAAGACGTCCGAAAATTCCGAAATTACTTCCAAAGCCTATTGAAGAAAAAACAATCATCAATTTTTTGAACGCAGAGTATTTTTTTGAAGGCGATCTTCAGTGGATAACGAATCGTGATCGAGCGCTATATTACCTTTTATATTGCACGGGACTTAGAATCAGCGAGGCATTGAATATAAAAACAAAGGATGTCGCTCCAAGTATGAAGATTTTCGGAAAGGGGAAAAAAGAGCGCATTGTTTTGCTTCTGCCGGTGGTGATTGAAAAGATAAAAACATATATAAGTACGTGCCCGTATGATTTGAACGATGGATTTCTTTTTATAGGTTTGCGAGGGAAAAAATTACTAGCGCCGTATGTTGACGCGCGTCTTGAGAAGTTGCGTTTGATATACAATCTTCCCGACCACGCTAGCGCGCATGCTTTTCGACATAGTTTTGCGTCGCATCTAATACAAAACGGAGCGGATTTACGATCGGTTCAGGATTTGTTAGGGCATGAATCCCTCGCGAGTACACAAATATACACTGACATCAACGACTATAATATATTGAAAATATATGAGAATTTTCATCCGTTAGCGAAACGATAATTTTATGGAAGTTGCGCGGTTTCATTAGTGAAAAATTCATTTTTTTGATTAACAATAAATTGGTGCTAATTATGAGATGAAAATCATGAGAAAATTCATTACTTTTTCTGCTTTTTTATTGCTTTTATCTGGATGTGTTGAACAAAATTCAAAAAAAAACGATTTCCCATTGGTAGTTGCTTCAGCAGAAGGAAATATAGACACTTTTAACGAGCTAATCGCGCAAGGGGCTGACATCAACGCCGCAGACAAAGACGGCTGCACTCCCTTGTTAGGCGCGATAATTCACGGTCATAGCGAAATCGCGAAAGATCTTATTTTGAAAGGAGCAGATGTCAACAAAACTAATAAATTCGCCTGTACTCCATTGCTCTCAGCTGCTATGCGAGGCGATGATGAGATTTTGGAATTATTATTGAAGCATGGGGCAAACCTCAAGAAAGGATCTCCATTGGTACTTGCAGCGGCCGAAGGCAATTATTACGCAGTTGCGGCTTTAATATCGTATGGCGCGGATGTTAATCAAACGAATCAAGAAGGCGTAACACCTCTAATGAGTGCATTGTTTAACCATCGTGAGAAAATAGCAAAATTACTTATCGAAAAAGGCGCTGACGTGAATAAGTACAGTAAAAATGGGGCAGATAATTACAGGAATCCTTTAATACTTGCATCAGGGTGGGGATTTTTGGATATAGTTGATTTATTGATCTCAAAAGGAGCAAAAATTAATGCGGTCGATAATCGTGGAGCAACTCCATTATTTTCAGCATCTAGTTGGGGAAATCTGAAAATTGCAAAATTGCTCATAGAACGTGGAGCAGATATCGACAAGAGCAATGAAGATGGGATTTCGCCGTTGCATAGTGCAATATATAATGGACATATTGAGATTGTAAAATTGCTGTTGGAAAAAGGCGCAAACGTTAATTCAAAGACAAAAGAAGGATTTACTCCATTGATGATCGCTGAGCAGCAAAAACAAAAAGAAATTGTGAATCTCTTGAAAAAATATACAAAAGAATAGTTTTTTGAACTAAATTACATTAGTGTTTGTGACTCTCCTCTTGTATTTTTATCTTTTGATCTTATATCTGCTCAATCTGCTGTATTTCAATCTATTTACCTTGCATCTTTCCTAAGATGCTACGCTATAGCATTTTGTGCATCTACATCTAATCGGAGTTTATATTTCATCCGAATATCAAAAATGCTATCCTAAACAACATATTTTTTGCGATGTTACAATGGAATTATCAGAGATATTAAAAAACGAAGGCGAATTGCTGCGGCAAAGGCAGATTTACGCATTGGTGCTACGTTTAGGAGTGCCAGCGATTCTTGCTCAATTGGCGTCGGTTGCTATGTAATACATCGATGCGGCGATGGTCGGAAGTCTCGGAGCGGCCGCATCTGCATCCATTGGTGTTGTTACCTCATCAACCTGGATTGCGATTGGTCTCAGTTATGCTGTTGCTATGGGATTTTCAGTTCAAATAGCGCATGCAATCGGAGCTAATGATACTGATCAAGCAAAAAAAGTATTTCGTGAAGGATTGATTATATGCTGTATAACTGCATGTCTACTTGCTTTTATCGGAATTAGTTTGAGTCCGCATTTGCCTTCTCTAATGGGGGCAGAACCAAAAATTCAGCATGACGCGTCGGCGTATTTTTTTTATATATTCTTGTGCAATCCCAGCGATGTTATTGCGCGTTTTTTCAGTTAATGTCTTACAATGCGCAGGTAACACGAAAATTCCGAGCATACTCAATTCACTTTTATGTGTTTTGGATATTTGCTTCAATTATTTTTTGATTTTTCCGACGCGCGAATTAACAGTCAGAAACTTTTCGTTTACTATTTTCGGAGCAGATTTAGGAGTTGCTGGAGCAGCTCTCGGAACGGCTTTTGCTGAGGTTATAATAGCAATTGCGATGTTTATTGCGGCTTTTCGGATGCCGAATCTTCGTTTTGATTCTATATCTTTAAAATTTTCGAAAGGGATCTTAGAAACTGCGTGTAAAATTTCCGGACCAATGGCGCTTGAATCTGTGGTAATGAACGGAGCATATATTGTTATCACAAGTATTGTCGCACCACTTGGTGCAGTTTCGCTCGCTGCGGATATCTTCGGATTTATAACCGAACAAGTTTGCTATCTTCCAGGATTTGGAATATGTATTGCTGCTACAACCCTTGTTGGACAAGCTTTGGGCGCCAATCGAAAAGTTCACGCTCGAAAATTCGCTTAGTCCGCTGTAAAATGCGGAGTACTAATCGTTACGATAACGGCAATAGCGATGTATTTCTTCGCTCCTGTCATTTTCGGTTGGTTGACACCAGATGCTGCTGTACAGGAATTAGGTGTAAAAATATTAAGAATCGAGCTTTTGTCTGAACCGTTATTCGCGGCATCAACAATCATTGTAGGCGCATTAAGAGGAGCAAAAGATACATTTATCCCAAGTATGTTTACGCTTATTGGTGAGTGGTTTGTACTTATACCTTTGGCTTTATTCTTGGTAAAAGATTTCGGATTAGTAGGAGTTTGGATCGGTATTTGCGCAAATTTTTGCATACGCGGAGTCTTCTTTCTACTGCGCTTGCGAAATGAAAAGAGCTGGCTGAAAGTCGCAAAAACGAACGATGAAAATATCAATTAATTATGGCGTAACGGAAAAAATCGAGGAAATAGCTGAATCTTGGTATGAAAAATACGAGGCTTCTAAAGATGTTTCATGCGAATACAAAAAGTTTCATCTTATTGCTGAAGAAAATGATGAAATTGTCGGAATACTGATTGGATACACGGCTTTTTCTGAAATATACGTTGAAGATTTAGTAGTGCATAAAAAATTCAGAAATCAAGGAATTGGCAGAATGCTTTTGCAAAAATTAGAAGAACATTTCGAGGGGCAAAATTACAGCAACATAAATTTGGTAACGAATGAATTTCAAGCTCCGGATTTTTATAAAAAGTGCGGATATACATTGGAATTTGTGCGCAAGAACAAGAAGTTTCCTTTGCTTTCTAAATATTTCTTCATAAAATGGTTGAAACTCTAATTGTTGTTTGAAGTACGGTAACTTTGGATTGATTGTCTGCATCGTTAAATTCATATATATAAATACTGAGAATTGACATAAGGAGAAGCGACTGTGCGAAAAATATTTAAATTATCGCTCGGCGTGGTTTTGATTTTTCTGGGAGTCTCAAGTTGTTCCAATATTGAAGAAAAGTTTTCGCCTAATACTTTGATTCCAAGAAGCGAGCTATTCGCGGCACCTGATCGGTATTGTCCGCATCTCAGTCCGGATGGTCATTTTATTTCATACATAGCTCGCTCTGGAAATGAGCTTGAGCTAAAAATTGAGTCGATACCAGACAGAAAACCAGTAAAAAGTTTCAAAGTGAAAGGCTGCATTGGTACTTACTATTATGAATGGTGTTACACCAACAAACATATTGTAGTACCGCAAGATAATGGCGGTGATGAAAACGATTATATTGTGTGTCTTAATATCGAAACAGGTGAAGCAAAGAAAATAACTCAATTTCGAAAGATATCGCAAATCGATGTAATATCGCCCTATTTCCCAGAAGAAGTTATTATTTCCAACAATGATCGTGTCGGTGAATTTTTTGATTATTATAAGGTAAATATTGTAACGGGAAAGTGCGAGAAAATTTTTGAAAATAACGAATATTTCCGGGTTTGTTTTAATAAAAAATTTCAGCTGAAAATTCTTCAAAAAATTTTATCAAACGGAGACATCCAAAATCTAACGCCGTCAAAAGAGTTGATATTTACGATTCCTGCTGATGAGGCTGCAACGAATGACGAGATTAATGTCGAAAATGACAATTATATATACACGTATACATCGAAAGAACGAGATAAAAGGGCTCTTGTAAAGATAGATGTAAAAACCAAAAAGATCGAGCCTGTATTTTTATCTGACAAAGCAGATGTCGAAGTGGTGCAGCGTAATCCATTAACATTTGAGCCGGAACTTGTTGAGGTAAATTATTTGAAAAGCGAATTTTTCCCTCTGAATAAGTCTGCAGCGGAGAATTTAGCGATTATACGTAAGCAATTTTCAGGACAGCAATTTAAAATCAGCCAAGCGACGCTCGATAATTTACAGTATATGATCATGCTAAATGAACCAGATAAAGTTCCGACTTATTATTTGTTCAATGCGAAAGATAAAAGCATAAAAGTTTTATTTTCAGCACAAAGTTCATTGGAGAAATATCATTTTCAAAAAACTGAGCCAATTGTTATAAAATCGCGCGACGGATTGGATTTAGTGTGCTATTTAACCCTCGCTGAAGGAAGCGTACTGGGAAAACCAACTCCGCTCGTTGCGTTTATTCACGGTGGGCCACAGGATCGCGATAGATACGAATTTTGTAAAACTGTGAAGTGGCTTGCAAATCGCGGATATTCCGTGCTTCAGATTAATTACAGAGGTTCGGCAGGTTTCGGAAAATCTTTTCTCCGAGGTATGGATAAAAAATTAGAAAATTCTCGACAAGATATAATCGATGCAATTCAGTGGACTATCGATCAAGGAATCGCTGATAAAAATAAAATCGCAATTATGGGAGGAAGTTGGGGCGGATATTCAACGCTTGCTGGGATGACTTTTCATCCAGACTTTTTTTGCTGCGGAATTAGTATTTGCGGAGTATCAAATTTGATAACTTTCATTTCTTCAATGCCTGAAAAATGGCATAGCTCCATGAGTTGCATTTACAATTGGTTGGGAAATCCTAAGAACCCAAAAGAAGCAGAATACTTGAAATCAGTTTCTCCTCTTTTCCATAAAGATAACATAAAAAGACCGTTATTGATTTTTCATGGAGCAAATGACACTCGCGCGCTAAAAGCTGAATCAGGTCAAATGGTAGCAGCATTGAAAGGAAAAATCCCTGTTGCGTATGTTTTGTACTCCGATGAAGGACATGGATTTATGCGCGAACCGAATGAGAAATCTTACATGGCGTTTTCAGAAAAATTCTTGTCGAAATTCTTAGGCGGTCGCTGTGAACATATCAGGGAAAATGAATTGGAAGATTCAAGTCATCAGATTTTAGAAGGAAAAGAAATTTTAGAATTTGATGCGAGATAAATAAATTTAGGGAGAATTGATCATGTTATCTTTTGATTGTGATTATGTTGCTGGAGCGCATCCGAAAGTTCTGTAAAAATTGGCTGAGACCAACATGGAATCTTTAAGCGGATATGGCGAGGATGTTTACTGCAAAAGCGCACGTGAAAAAATCAAAAAAGCGTGCGATTGCGAAGACGCCGACGTGTATTTTCTCGTTGGCGGCACTCAGGCGAATTCGGTGATTATTTCTTCACTGCTCGATTCTTATGAGGGTGTAATTTCTGCTGATACAGGACACATTAATGGGCATGAAGCCGGAGCAGTTGAATATACCGGGCATAAAATTCTTGCTCTTCCGCATCATGACGGAAAAATTTTTGCAGAAGAAATCGAAAAATACATCAAAACTTTTTATGAAAACGACAGTCATTCGCACATGGTTTTCCCTGGAATGATCTATATTTCTCATCCGACAGAATACGGCACGATATATTCGAAAAAAGAGGTGGAGAAGATTTATGAAGTCTGTAAGAAATATGAAATTCCGTTTTTTATCGATGGTGCACGCCTGGGATATGGTTTAATGTCGAAAGAATCCGATTTAACACTTCCCGACATCGCTAAACTTTGCGATGTTTTCTATATAGGTGGAACAAAAGTCGGTGCATTGTGCGGAGAGGCAGTTGTTTTTACGAAAAATAATACTCCAAAAAATTTTGTAACGCGAATAAAACAGCACGGAGCATTGCTTGCGAAAGGACGTCTGCTCGGAGTTCAATTTGATGCGTTGTTTTCAGATAATCTGTATTTTGAAATAAGTAAGCACGCCATAGAAATGGCAGAAAAATTGAAATCTGTTCTGAAAGAAAAAGGATATCGATTTTTTCTCGAATCGCCAACTAATCAGTAATTCATTATTCTCAAAAATAAAAAAATGGATGAATTGCGAAAGAATGTTTCGTTTTGTTTTTGGGAAAAATATGACGAGGATCAATCAGTTGTAAGATTTGCTACAAGCTGGTCGACGAAAGAAGCAGATATTGAAATGCTAAAAAATTATCTTTGAGCAGATGTATTTAAAAAATACTTTTTTGTGCTGATATTACATTTTGAGGGTTACAAAAATGATAAGGTTAAGACCGTATAAAAGGTGTGATGCTGAAGCAATTGTTGAGTGGTGTGAAGACGAAATGACTTATCTGAATTGGAGTGGTGGAAAATTCGGTCCTTTCCCTGTCACCGCAGAGGTTATTGATTCGAAGTATAAAAACGATAACGGCGGTTGTATCGAACCTGATAATTTTTATCCTATAACCGCATTAGACAGAGACGAAATTATTGGCCACTTAATTATACGATACATTGGAAGCAACAGAATTCTTAGACTTGGCTGGATTATTGTAGATAAGAAAAAAAGAGGACAAGGTTACGGAAAGCAAATAGTTGCATTGGCATTGAAATATGCATTTGAAATTCTTATGGCAGGGAAAGTAACCATCGGCGTATTTGAAAATAATTTATCTGCATATAATTGCTACAAAGCATCGGGATTTTCTGAAGTTATAGATGGAGAAAAATATAAAGAGATAAGAGATTACAACGGTCGTACATGGAGGGTGATCGAACTTGAAATTTCTGCGGATAAATATTATCAAAGCATGAAAAACATCTGAAAAATCACAAGTTATATTGTAAAGGCTATAATCATAGAGTTGTTGCAATCTTCTTCAATTTTTCTAAATCTTTTCCTATCAATACGTCCACATTTTCTGCGATTTTTTTAATATCCCAATTCCACCACTGGATTTTTTCGAGGTACTCAATAATTTCGTCGGAAAATCTTTTGCGAATAAGACGTGCTGGATTACCTCCCCAAACTTCGTAAGGACCGATGTTTTTCGTAACCAATGAATTTGTTCCGATAATCGCGCCATCTGCAACTTTTACTCCCGGCATGAATGTCGCGTTGTAACCTATCCAAACATCATTTCCGATAATTGTATCTCCCTTAAACGGAAGTTTCGCATCTTTTGGATATTTTTCTTGGCATTCTTTTGAAAAGATCATGAATGGATATGTCGTAAATGCGTCCATCATGTGAAACATGCCATTCATCAAGAATTTTACATCACTTGCAATCTGATAAAATTTTCCGATAATCAATTTATCACCCAAAAATTCATAATGGTACAAAATATTTTTTTCAAAATTTCGGACATCATGTTCGTCATCATAATAAGTATAATCTCCGACAATTATGTTCGGTTTTGTGATGATGTTTTTCAAAAAACACGTGCGATCCATGTTGTAAATTAAAGGATATAAAGTATCTGGCGAAGGAAACATTTTTGCTCTCAAAATTTGCGTGAATATTTTATGAAGTTACGCTTGTTTTTTCAATGCGTTGGTATTTTAGCCGTATTTTTAATCGCTAGGGGTTTTTGTTTGATTCGTCATAAGCCAACTTCTATATTTCTTTCTTTAAGCCGTATCACATTTTATATGCATTAGCAAAGTGAAGTTCTTACAATATAAGATGTAAGCACTTATAGATAGATTGTTTACAGTATTTCTTCATTATTTTAATCATCCATAATTGATGGTATATTGCAAAAGATGGTTTTTCAACAATAAACAAAGGAATCGCAAGGCAATGAATAACAATATTAACAAAGATAAAACGACTAAAACGATTCTTAATAGTAAATTGAAAGACAAACATAAATACCAGTTTTTAATATGGATTGGAGCGTTAATCAGTGGTGCTTTATTAGGATATTTAAAAATCGATGCATTAAATGCTTTGTTTAATTTTGTAGCGACTGTTTTTACGAGATTATTCCAATTTGTTGCTGTACCAACCATAGCTCTTGCTGTTATTACAACACTATCGGAATTGGGCACTAAAAAGAGTACTGGTCAAATCTTTTTTCGTACGCTGATTTATACATTGCTTACAACTTTTTCAGCGGCTATAGTTGCATTAAGTATTTATATTTTATTCGAGCCTGAAAATATTTCTCTCGATCTTATTAAAAATACAAACGTACCATTAAAAGATTTTACTTCTCTATCATATTGCGAATATATACTTTCAATTATTCCTAATAATATTTTACAACCGTTAATTTCAGGTAATGTTCTTTCTATAATAATAACTGCCACCGGTATAGGAATAGGATTATCATTTGCTCCGGAAACAGAAAATAAAATAAACTTATTAAAATTTTTTCATGGATTACAAGAATTACTTTTTACTCTTATTCGTGCATTATTATATGCTTTACCTGTAGGAATAATGGCTTTTTCTGCTCAATTATCAGCACAAATGGCTGCTGGTTCTATCATAGGCGCTCTAGGTAAATATATAGCAATCGTCCTATGCGCTAATATTACACAAACATTTATTATGTTGCCTCTGTTATTATTAATTCGTGGACTTAATCCAATTTATATTTTTCGAAAAATGCTTCCTGCGATTATTGTAGCTTTTTTTTCAAAAAGCTCTGTTGGAACATTGCCTGTTACTCTGGCATCAGCTGAAAATAATCTAAACATCCATCCAAAAATTTCGCGATTTGTTCTGCCAATTTGTACAACTATCAATATGAATGGATGCGCTGCTTTTATTTTGATTACTTCTCTTTTTGTTATGCAAAATGCTGGTTTAGCTTTAACTCCAAGTTTAAAAATAAGCTGGATTTTTATCGCTGTATTTGCTGCATATCGGTAATGCAGGAGTACCCATGGGATGCTATTTTTGACGGTATCACTTATGTCATCAATTGGCTTACCTTTGGGGCTTTTGGGCGTGATTCTTCCAATATATACAATCATAGATATGGTAGAAACAGCTGAAAACGTATGGTCAGATTCTGTCGTGTGCGCTTTGACTAATAAAGATTTATCCGAAAAATTTGAGATTAATTAGAATAGGAAAAACGACTTTCTTTTCGCTGGATTTGCTTTTTGATAGTGTTAAATTTTGCATTGTCTGATATAGTATTAGACCTCTTGCAAAAGTAATTTTAAGAACTTTTTAGATATTGATAATCAAAGGTTCAAGAATGCTAATTTCGACTTTTGCAGTCAACCGTATTTAGAAGAAAGTTGTATTATTCAAGAAAGAGCGCATTTTAGCGTTTAAAATGACGAGTAGCTTATGAGCGACGGCAACGAGAGCGACATGAGCTGATTTGCCTCTGTTTCTAAGGTTTTTGTAAAATTCTGAAACTTTCAAATTACTTCTAATTGCGCTTATAGATGCCATAAAAAGAACATTTCTGATACGCGTTCGACCTCCGCGAATATGTCTTCCAGCTCTCATTTTTCCGTTATCATAAGCCATTGGTGCCAATCCGATCAGCTTTGCAATTTGACGATTCTCCAATTTTCCGACTTCTAGCAAGGACGCTATTAAAATCGCTGCCGTTTGTTCTCCGATTCCTTTTTCTGAAATTAGCATTTTCTTGATTTTTCCCGCTTTTTTATCCAAAATTTCTCGAATCTCTGCTTCTATTTTCTTTGTTTCTTCTTTCAAAAACGCCAGATGTATCTCTATGCTCTGAACTATCAGCTATTTTGGCTCTTTTTCAAGACGAGATTTCTCTTCTTTCATTGTTTCGACCAATATGTCTCGACGCTCTGTCAGCTCCTCTAAATCAAAGCGATAGTTTTCTTTCCTTTTTTGAATCCTCGGATTCATTTTCTCTCCGTACTCCGACAATATTTTCGCATCTATCTTATCTGTTTTCGCCAGATCCCGATAGCTCCTCGCAAAATTTCTCACATAATACGGATTAACAACCGATAGCAGTATGTTCTTATCATGCAATGCCGTTAATAAGCGTTTCTCATATCCTCCCGACGGCTCTAAAACAACTCGCGCTCCATCCACGATAAGACAATGTCTCACAAATTC
Organism: uncultured Pseudomonadota bacterium; assembly: GCA_902796155.1. GTDB lineage: Bacteria > Pseudomonadota > Alphaproteobacteria > UBA3830 > UBA3830 > BNWE01. The sequence continues at coordinate 442 of CADBNZ010000009.1, read as the reverse complement.
AGATATTCCCGTTTTGTTGTTTAGATACCTCCTTAATTTTCCGTTAAGATACACGTCCAAATTGCTTTTTCCTATGTCACAACCTACGTTTATCATGCTTGTTTCTCCTTCGTGTACGAGCACTTACGCTCAACCAACCGTTCGATTATCGCTAGTCTTGGGACTCCTGACTGCGAAACGAGCTCTAAACTCGAGAGATCTATCGGTTAAGTCCCAAAACCATACTATAACTTACGTATTTTATACTATTTCGACACAAACTCTTCGTTCGATACGGTTAATTTACTCCTTTCATATACACGAGAGGTCTAGTATTTTGTTTTGTAACTTTTGTAAAGAAAACGGAAAAGAAAAAGGTTCTTGACTAGATTATGTTGATAATCTGAGCGGAAATGCTAAGATGAAAAACAGATATATAAAACATACGTACATTTCAGAGAAC
>CADBNZ010000008.1 GCA_902796155.1 uncultured Pseudomonadota bacterium | reverse complement strand
TACGGTACGCCCTTAAGGCGAAGGCTAGTACCCTAGCCTTATAGGCGCATATGCAGAACCACCAGCTTAGCTGGTGGGTAGCTGTTTACAAACTTTGCTGGTATAAATAGAGCTATCACAGGGATATGCGGTTTACTTGCGTTATTTTATAGCCACAAATGAAACTATGCGCGCTCTTGCTGGCTTTTGTTGATTTGTGTTTATTGTTTGAAGACCTTAAATGACTTACATTTAAATAATTTGTTATCAAAAAGCGGTAACTAGGTATTTGAAGTTAAGTCTACATTACGTAAAACGATCAAAATACCTTTTCTTGGATCTTTTTAGCTTTTTTTCATCATTTGATTTAGTGCTAATAATTTTATCTTTTTAAAGATCCAACAATAATTGCGTAATTCAGTCAAAAAAACGCAATTTAATAAAAATTAAATCAATATATGAAATAATCGAACCAAGGATAGAACTTGTGTGAAAAAGAGTGCGAATATTCTGTTGTCTTATGGTTATGTTCGTAATAAGCGGTATTGCAACACATACCGAACGTATTTTTGCTGACTCAAGAGCATCAAATACATGCTCATTTTGCGGGCATAATAACAGTAGACAAAGTAGGGTATCTTCAGGAAAATCGACTGACGACAAGTGTAATTTTTGCGGACACTCTAATAAAAGAGACGACCATTTTACCAGGCAAAACAACAAAAATGGGTGTCAATTCTGTAAGCATGGTCTCGAAAATGGTGAATACAGTCGACAAGCAGAAGAATATAGGTCGCCTTCCTCTGATCACAACTATGGTGACGAAGAAACAGAAAATGAGCAGAGAAATAGTCGTTCAAATACCATTACTAAAAATGAGACAGTCAGAGGAAAATATGCTCTGGATCTAAGAGGTGTACACTTCTACAACGAAAATGCAGAATCATCTGTTTCAGAAAATGAAAACGAATATGAAGAAGACGAATTCTCCTCAGATATCATGAGCGAAGGAGATGATTCAGCAGATTTCGATGGTCAACGTCATCATGTAAGATCTTTAGATGACTGGGAAGAATACGATGATTCATCATATGGCGATGAATCTGACAATTATGATACAAACGATGAAAGTGATGAGTCGGATGATTATGATGAATCTGACGAGGAAGAAGAGGAAGAGGATCAATCAGAGGAAGACGATTTTAATAACGAAAATGAAGAAACAGAAGATGAAATGACAGATATCGAAGCAGCTCAAGTTCCTATGGAACAGCAACTGCCAGCAACATCACTTCCTACTGCACCTACAGGAGATGTGAATGTTCTTCCTACATACCCAGATAATTTGCAGTACCCTGCCCTGCCTCAAACTCCGCAATATCCAGCTCTTGATCAGCAAAATCAACTGGCTACAATGGATCCTAGTTCTTTAGCCAATCAATATCCTTACAGCCAACCAAATCAGCCATTACAAGCTGGACAATATGGTATAAATGATATGAATAACGGTGCTTACTGGCAGATGGGCAATGCTTCAATGATGCCTCAATACGGAAATGGTGGCATGAGTCAGCAGGCTTATGCAAGTGTAGTTAATGAAACCATAGAATATCTCAGGAATTTGGGAGTTTTGGACGAAAATCGCGTTTCAAAAATGTCTGCGGGTATGGTAGATGGCGAATGTATCATATGTATGAGACCAAAATTCGTATTTCAAATAAGGGGCCAAGGGATGCGCGGTGTTTGTGAAGATTGCTTGCGTTCCCGAGATTCTTACGGAGGAGCATTCGGCGCTGGTGGCATAAAAGGAGTCTTAGAAAGAGGAGTGATGTCACTCTTCGGTGGTGGTGATGACAATCGCGGTGGAGGTGGCAATAACGGAATCCGAAGCTACGGTTCCGGAGGTGGCTATGATGATTCTGGCGGAGGTTATTACGGAAGTCCATATGGCAATAACGAAATGATGAGAAATGGAAATCCCAGTCCAGTCGGAGCTGACCAATTGAGAACTATTGCTAATAGATTAACAGGAGGCGGATTGGGAGGAATATTCGGCGCGGGTAACAATATATTTGGCAACGGAACAAACGGAATCGCAGGATCTGGCGGACAACAGATGGTCATGAACACTCAAGGACAGCTAGTACCTATAGGATCTGATCCAAGCGCTCCTTATGGGTATGTAAAAGACCCAACAACCAGCCAAATGAGGCCTGCTACTTCCGCCGCTGAAGGTTTGGCAGCTGGAGCCGCTGCCGCTGCTGCAGGGGCTACAACCGCTCCTGGTGTAACAAACGCTGCCACAGAGGCTGTGGCAAAAGCAACAGGAACAGCTACTTCGGCAGTATCTACAGCAGCAAATGCTGCAACAGGAGCAGTGGAAAATGTTACCAACACAGCTGTAGGAGCGGCTACTACAGCAGTTAACGCTGCGAATAACGCTGTCGCGACAGCCGCAAATACTGCATCTCAGGTGGCAAATTCAGCAGAAGCTATCAAAAACGCCGCTCAACCATTAACTTCGCTTATATCATCGATTGCCAGTGGAATAAAATCAAAAGCGGCTTCAAAAAATGAAAATTCTTTAGCATATTCTGACAATGATAGTTCGAGACAATCGGCAGGCACGCAGAACGATACATCAAATAGTAACAATCAAAGCAGAAGAAAGAAAACGAAGAAAAAAGGTAGCTCTGCATCTAGTAATGGCAGCTCAGGGGCATCTTCCGGAACTCAACAGCAGTCAGCAAAAAAGAAAAAGAAGCAAAAAAACAGCGCAACGTCTGCTAATGGTACTTCTGGAACACAAAATAGATCAACAAAAAAGACGAAAAGATCGTGAGGTATAATCCGTTGGATCACTTCTTAGCTAATTTAGACGGTATGGGCGTGATAAAAAAGTACCATCACAGAAGAAGTTAAGATTGTTTTTTATTGAAGTTGGAAATAAGCTTTTGTTGTAATAGTAGAATGTCAAGAAAAATAGCGTTTATAAGGCTACGTGGCTCTATGCTGTTTGCTTTTGCAGGAGATCAGGTTGTGGTAAACGTGCGTCACGCTTCCTGTAATAGTAGGGAAAGAAGTTCCCTCCTTTGATTTAAACAGATTTTACTTATCAAGCAACTACCTTATTTGTTGGATTGCCGTTGTTGTAGTCGTAGGAGAAGGTGGAACGACAGTGCCAACTGTCGGAGTTGTAGGTAGCGTTATCGTCGTAGGAAATGGCGAAGTCGTAACAGCTGGTTGAGTTAGTGCAGGATTTGCTATTGTTGAAGAAGTTACAGCAGAGTTATGGGCAGTCGTTGTCATATTCCCTGTTGTTCCCATACCGATAGTCGTATTCGCTGGAGCAACGCCTGTCATAGCTCCGGTATTTGCACCTCCCACAGCAACGCCGGTTGTTGCAGCAGAAGAAGTCGGGGCGTTCTCATCATTCTCAGGCAGTCCTGTTCCATCGTTCATCGCATCGTATAGAGTCTCTTCGATAGCTTCTTTTGATATGCTTACAACCCTTGCTTCTGAAAAATCATGAGCCTGTAACCATTTCAGCAGTTTATTTGCTGTTTCATCTCTCTTGAAGGGGCCACAAAAAACAAATGACTCGTGCCCATCATTAGACATTTCTACATGCGTTTTATATCCCTTGCCCGTAAGCAATTTTTGAATCTGCCCCGCAATCGCATTTTTAAAATATCCTATAAACACGACTTTTTTACCTTGCAAAGGTTGTTCTGTGACTGGAGATTGCTCTTGTATTTCCTTCATCGTCTTTTCATACGAGCAATCATCTTTTGTATCATGCGAAATCGCCATTTCTCTTAATAATGAGTCAACAGTTAAATGGCCTCCGTCATTTAATTTCTTTTTGCTCGAAAATTTCCCTACATTTGATGTTTTTGATTTAACGATTTCCGAAAAATTTTCAACCGTATATCCAGCAGCAGCCAAAATACCCATGATTTTGTCGGAAATTTTTGCTGATTTTACATCTCCCAAATCGCCTAACTTTTGAGCAATTGCCTCTTTGCTCATATTGTCGCCCGCGTCCTTCTTAATTTCCGATGAAATCGCTTCCGTAATAGTTCCCGGAGTAACAGTCGAGCCTGTGAAGAACCCAATGCAAAAGAACAGCATTGCAAGCGTCAATAAAACTATTATGCCAAGAACCGCTACGACCTTATTCATGAATAATCATCTCAAAATTTTTAAGGCAACCACTGTTATATTTGTTCAAACTTAATATAATGTAACAGTTGCCTTTATATCCTTTTTTCATTTTCTCAAAAAAAGGTTTATGGATGGTAAACATTTCACGTTTTTTTAGGTAATGCGCATGTGTTCTTACTCTGTGATTATTTTAGCTGCCGGCCATGGTTCTCGCTTGAAGTCATCAACGCCAAAGGTATTGCATAAAGTCGGTGGATTGGCTCTGTTGGACCATGTAATTCGCAGTGCAAAAAGCATTGATTCGAAAGAAGTTATTGTCGTTACAAAGCCTGATTTTGCGATGGAACAATTAAAATACGCCGATGGAGTTGTCAAGGCTGTTCAAGATGTTCAAAAAGGGACTGCGCACGCTGTTCAATGCGGATTATCGGCTCTGAATAGCAAACAAAATAGAGAAGACGATGAGTGGGTTTATGTTTTGTATGCGGATATTCCTCTTGTAACGTCCGAAACCCTTCTTGAAATGCACAAAGTCGCTCATACTTGCGGGAAAACAGCCGTTGTTGTTCTTGCTATGGATTCGAATGGCGCGAAAAATCTGGGAAAACTTGAAGCTGGGGACGAAAAAGGCACCATAAAAAGCATAGTCGAAGCAAAAGACGCGCAAAACTCGACCGCGAAACTTCTGCCATTGTGCAATTGCGGGCTTCTTATAAAAAAATCTCTTTTGGATAGATTTATTGGCACAATAAAACCAAGCACAGTTACAAATGAGTTTTATATAACAGAACTCGTCAAAATAGCTTACGAAAACGGATATGTTTGCCGCTATTATGAGGCAGATGCACGTGAATTGAGCGGAGCTAATACCCTCTCGGAAATGGCTGCTTTGGAGCGCAATTTTCAGGATATGATGCGAGAAAAAGTTATGGCAAACGGAGTAAAATTGATCGCTCCCGAAACCGTATTTTTCTCTTATGATACAGAAACAGAACCTGACGTTGTTATTCAGCCGTTTGTTGCGTTTTATGAGGGTGTTCACATAAAGAGCGGAGCGAATGTCGGGCCATTTTGCGTCGTTGAAGGTGCGCAAATTGGAACAGCACAAGTCGGACCTTTCTCAAGGCTCAGACCTGGTGCAGAAATAAACGATGGGGTAAAAATCGGCAATTTCGTAGAGATTAAGAAAAGCGTTGTGTCAGAAGGTGCTAAGGTAAATCATCTAACATACATTGGCGATAGTTTCGTTGGAAAAAATACAAATATCGGCGCAGGAACTATCACATGCAACTACGATGGTGTGCATAAGCATAAAACCCACATAGGAGAGAATGTCTTTGTCGGTTCAAATTCTGCTCTTGTGGCTCCTGTTGAGATAGGGGACAATGCAACTATCGGCGCAGGTAGCGTAATTACGAGAAATGTGCAAGAAAATGCGCTGGCAATGGCCCGTGGACGTCAAAGGAATATAGACGATTGGAAATCAAAGGCACGGAAATAGCAGGTAAAATAATAGAAAAAGAGCGAAGAGGAACGAGAAAATGTGCGGAATAATAGGGATTGTCGGAAAAAACGGAGAAAATGTCGTTCCGAAAATAATCGCTGGATTAGAGAGACTTGAATATCGTGGATATGATTCTGCAGGAGTTGCTGTAGTATCCACGAAAGATGGCGATAATGGAAAAATTCGGCGAGTCAGAGCAGCGGGAAAGCTTGCCCGCCTCAAAGAAAAGCTTGAATCCATTGATCTGCAGGGCAATGTTGGCTTAGGCCATACTCGTTGGGCGACTCATGGAAAGCCTACAGAAGAAAATGCTCATCCTATGATGTCAAAAGATGTTGCACTGATACATAACGGTATTATCGAGAATTACAAAGAGCTCAAATTTTCCTTAGAAGCCGATGGATATGTTTTTGAATCAGAAACCGATACGGAAGTAGTCGCGCATTTTTTGCAAAGAGAATTAGACAGGGGATTGTCTCCACGAGAGGCAATAAGAAACGCCACAAAAACGTTAGAAGGAGCGTATGCCATTGCCGTTATATTCGCCTCAATGCCTGATACGATTATTGCGGTTCGTCGCAATAGCTCTCTAGCGGTCGGTTTTGGCGACAATGTTTGCGTAGGCTCTGACGCTGGCTCGTTATCTAGCATGTGCGATGAAGTAACCTATCTTGAGGATGGCGATAGCGTCGAGATAAGCAACAACGGCGTTGTTTTCTTCGATAAAAATTTCGAAAAAGTCGAACGCCCTCGCGTCAAAACAGAAAGAACAGGGCTTGCTGTCGAAAAAAATGGATATCCGCACTTTATGCTGAAAGAAATAATGGATCAGCCGGTAGCTATTCGCAACACAATCGCGCGAAATTCAATTGATTCATCGATTTTAGATGGCGTTTCGAAAATCCTTATAATTGCGTGCGGAACATCATTTTATGCGGGTATGGTCGCAAAATATTGGTTCGAAAAATTCCTAAAAATTCCTACCGATGTTGAAATTGCTTCTGAGTTTAGATATCGCAATCCAATTATTTCAGATAATACGCTAATGATATCGATTTCGCAGTCAGGAGAAACCATAGACACGCTAAGCGCAATCGAATATGTCAGGAGCAATAGCAGCTGTAAGACGATCGCAATTGCAAATGTGAAAAATAGCGCCACGGTAAGAGCATCCGATCTTGTATTTTACACAGAAGCAGGCGTAGAAATGTGCGTTGCTTCAACAAAGGCATTTACAGCTCAATTGACTGTGTTGGCCAGCATAGCATTCTGTAAAAACGAATTTATGCTTCAGCAGCTGCATAACGTTCCAACACTTTGCGAATCAATAGTGGGACTTTCTGACAGAATGAAGGAGATCGCCGAAAAAATACACAATTACAGTAGCGCGATATACCTTGGACGAGGTGCTTTGTATCCCATAGCATTGGAAGGAGCTTTGAAACTTAAGGAGATTTCGTATATTCATGCGGAAGGATTTGCCGCCGGAGAAATGAAACATGGCCCTATAGCCCTGATTGATGATAACGTCCCGGTTATTGTGCTATGCCCGAAAAACAGTTTGTTTGAGAAGACAGTTTCTAATGTGCAGGAAGCTCTTGCGAGAGGAAAAAATATTTTCGTAATAACAGATGCGGAAGAAAGCGCTATGAGCAGTGGCGTAACAACCATTCCGATGCTGAGTATTCAGTCAGCATTGTCACCTATACTGTACTCGATTCCTTTGCAGCTGCTGGCATACCATACAGCTGTACTGCGTGGAACTGACGTCGATCGTCCACGAAATTTAGCGAAATCCGTAACCGTGGAATGATAAGGCATTGGTTTAGATGCGCTTTGTTTATAGAGAATAGAACGCCGAAAGTTGAATTTTTTAGACTGGATTCTTCGCTGCGCTCAGAATGACTGATTTTCTCCGTCATCCTAAAGGTCTCACCTCTCCACTCGGCATTTTGAGGAACTCTAATCCCTTCCCCCGTTATCCATGACTCTATTCCTTCCTCCCAGTCATCCTGAGGGAGTGAAGCGACCGAAGGAACCAGTTCAAGAAAATTCTCATTGAAAAAAAGTCATTTATTTAAGATAATAAACAGATATCACAATTAGATATCCAGAATTATTGAGTTATCTTATTGCTTATTATTTGTGTTAATGAGGAATGGTCATGTGTCTGTATAGAACTCACAATTGCGGAGAATTACGAGAGTCTGATGTCGGAAAGGTCGTAAAATTATCCGGTTGGGTGCACAAAAAGCGCGATCACGGCAGCTTGCTTTTTATTGATTTGCGCGACCACTATGGCATAACGCAGTGCGTGATTGATTCCGAAAGCGAAGTATTTCCTGAAGTTGAGAAAATTCGCCACGAATGTATCGTTACGATAAAGGGAACTGTCGTAAAAAGAGATGATTCGACCATAAACAAAGAGAATCCTACGGGAATGGTTGAGATAAAAATCGAAGAATTTACGGTTCTTTCATATGTCGCGAGTACTCCATTTGCAATCAGCAGTGTTTCGGATTTATCGGAAGAAAATCGCTTAAAATACAGGTTTTTGGACTTACGCCGCGAGAAATTACATAAAAATATCGTGTTGCGTTCAAATATAATTTCCAGCGTTCGTGAAAAAATGAAGCGAGCGGGATTTTTGGAGATAAGCACACCTATTCTTACAGCCAGTTCTCCTGAGGGAGCGCGAGATTTTTTGGTGCCAAGCAGATTGCATCCGGGCAAGTTTTACGCATTACCTCAAGCACCGCAGCAATTTAAGCAGCTTCTTATGGTTGCGGGATTTGATAAATACTTCCAGATAGCTCCGTGTTTTAGAGATGAGGATAGTCGCGCTGAAAGGTCTCCCGGCGAGTTCTACCAACTAGATTTTGAAATGTCGTTTGTAACTCAAGAAGACGTTTTCGCGACCATAGAGCCCGTTATTTACGAAATTTTCAAAGAATATTCTAATAAAAAGATCTCAGAGTATCCGTTTAGACGCATTTCGTACGATGATGCGATGTTGCATTATGGAACCGATAAGCCTGATTTGCGAAATCCTTTGATGATTGAGGATGTTAGCGATATATTCGCGGGGTCAACATTCACTTTATTCACTGATGCACTGAGAGATGGAAAAGTTATTCGCGCAATTGCCGTTCCTGGAGCCAACAAACAGCCTCGGAGTTTCTTCGATAAACTGAACGATTGGGCCAAACAAAATGAAATGGCAGGTCTTGGGTATGTGACTTACGGCGAAGACGATATAAAAGGACCTATCGCAAAGTTTCTGACAGATGCGCAGCTTACAACGCTAAAAGAAAAAACGAATTTGTGGGGTACGGGCGTTGTGTTTTTCATCTGTGATACAGAGCAAAGAGCTAATAATTTCGCAGGAATGGCTCGCACAAAGTTGGGAAATGATTTAAATCTTCTTTCTGATGGCTTTGAGTTTTGTTGGATTGTCGATTTTCCTATGTATGAACGCAATGAGGACACCGGGGGCATCGATTTTTCGCACAATCCATTTTCTATGCCGCAAGGAGGTATGTATGCTCTGCAAAATCTGGATCCTCTCAAGATAAAAGCGTATCAATATGACATTGTTTGCAATGGAATAGAGCTTTCCAGTGGTGCTATCAGAAATCACGAGCCAGATATTATGGTAAAAGCCTTTGAAATCGCTGGATATCCAGCCGAGGTTACAAAAGAAAAATTCAAGGGAATGTTTAACGCGTTCCAATATGGCGCTCCTCCTCATGGCGGCTGCGCTCCGGGTATCGACAGGATGGTTATGTTGCTAGCAGACGAGCCGAATATAAGAGAAGTTATCGCATTTCCTCTGAATCAGCAGGCGCAAGATTTAATGATGGACGCTCCGTCAGCTGTTTCAGAAAAACAATTGAAAGAGCTGCATATTAAGCTTGATTTGCCTAAAAAAGCTACAATAAAATCAGGGAACAATTAATAAGGTGTTTTATATGAAGAAACTTCTGTCTTTGCTCGCGGTTTTGTCGATTTTTGTGACGAGTTTTTCCGATCTTAATGCCTGGACTATCAGAATGACATGTCGTTCGAAAGGTCGAGAAATTGAGTTGTGCAAAAAAGCCATCGATGAGTGGGTGAAAAAGCACGGGGGCAAGCATAAAGTCGAAATTGTGACTTTGCCTCATGCCAGTAATGAGTGTTTTGCGCTGTATCAGCAGTGGTTGAGCGCAGAAACGTTCGATATAGACATAATGCAAATGGATGTCGCATGGATAGGTGTTTTCTCAGACTATTTATATCATTTGAATGAGGTTTTCGCTCCGAATGAGATCGATACGGACGACTATTTCGACGCCGTTCGCAGAAGTATGTACACCGCGGAGGGCGATATAGTCGCTCTTCCTTGGTATACCGACTGCGGCCTAATGTATTATCGCAAAGATTTGCTGGAAAAATACGGACGAGCGGTTCCTACAACTTGGGAAGAATTATATGAAACGGCTTTGTATATTCAGAACGAAGAAAGGAAACAGCCTGAAAAGAAAGGCAAATTTCATGGATTTCTGTACCAAGCCAAGGCATTTGAGATTCTCACGTGCAATTTCTTAGAATTTGTTGATTCGTTCGGTGGGGCTATAGTCCGAGACAGAACAGCCGTAGTAGATGGCGACGCAGCAGTCAATGCAACGATGTTTATGGTAAAATGCATAAACAGTATAACAAACCATAACGTACTTAATTATTCAGAAGAAGATGCCCGTGGTGTGTTTCAGTCCGGAAACGCCGTATTTATGCGCAATTGGCCGTATGCTTGGGCATTGATGAATGAGCCTACAACAGTCGTTGCCGGAAAAATTGGCGTTATGCCTATTCCAAGAAGCGCAAATGGCGGAAAAAACAGTGGTTCTCTTGGCGGTTGGTTCCTTGTCGTTTCTAAATACTCCAAACATCCGGAAATTGCAGCTGATCTCATAAAATTCTTGACCGATAAAGTGCAGCAAAAATATCGTGCGCAGTATTCATATCTTCCGACTTTCAAAAGTTTGTATCAGGATAAAGAAGTAATCGATTCAAATCCTTTCTTTGCTGAAGTTTTCGATTCTCTGAATAATGCAGTTACTCGGCCATCCATAGAATTTGGCAAGAATTATTCAAGAGCGAGTTCTGAGATATACAACGCCGTAAATACAATTCTTACTCAGTCTACTGAATCGGAAATGACCAAGACAGAGGCCAGAAGATTGCTCAATAAACTGAACAAAAAGTTGGCTCGCTTGTTAAATAAAGCCGATAAAAAAGCCCCGAAAAAAGCAAAAGGCGAAAGTATGAGCCTCTGGGATAAGATAAAAAGTATTTTTGGGATAAAATAATAATGAAGATTTTTCACCCGCAAAAATTCAAAAAACGTCAGATTCCAAGTAGCGGAAATTTCCTAAATTGGATGTTTCTGACACCTTGTTTGCTGACTCTGATAATCTGCGCAGGATGGCCACTGGTAAGGACCATATTTTTCGGGTTCACGGACGCGACTTTGGACAATCTTTGGAATGTCGAGTTCGTGGGAGTCGATAACTTCATCGCAATTGCACGCGATCAAGATTGGTGGAAAGCCGTTTTGAATACTTTTGTCATAGCGATTGTGTCTGTTCCGATGGAAACAGCGTTTGGCATGGTCATTGCCTTGATTTTGCACCGTAATTTCAGAGGGCGCGGATGGATGCGCGCTATTGTTTTGATACCGTGGACTATTCCAACGATCGTTTCCGCCAAAATGTGGGCGTGGATGCTTAACGATTCGTACGGTATTATAAACGACCTATTAATGCGCATGTCCATAATAAACGAGCCTATTCCTTGGATTGCTTCGAATGCTCTCAGTATTGTGTCGATAATCCTGGTAGATGTGTGGAAAACGACGCCTTATATGGCTTTGCTGCTGCTTGCAGGTCTGCAATCGTTGCCGCAAGATTGCTTTGAAGCTGCGGAAGTCGACAGCATTCCATTCAGAACAACCTTTAAGAGCATTATTTTGCCACTCATGAAGCCAACAATTATCGTCGCCATGATTTTCCGAACATTAGATGCTGTAAGAATCTTCGATCTTGTGTATGTTTTAAGCAGCGGAAATAATGAAAACGCCACAATGTCCGTATATTCACGGCGCTTTTTGGTCGATTACGCAGATGTCGGATATGGTTCGGCCGCGGCAACTTTTCTGCTGTTCTTTGTCGCATTTTTGGGCGTGCTGTATGTATCATTCAATCAGAAAAAACTAAGGGAAATGAGCTGACCTATGATTATGATCTGGAAAACAAAAAAATTAATAAAAGAAGGAGCATTTTTCGGCATTTGTTTAGTCGTTGCGTTATGCTGTTTGTTCCCGTTTTATTGGGCTATTGTTTCGTCTTTACGAGACAGTGCAAGCCTGTTTTCCACAGAACTTTTGCCGTCAAAAATTACGTTCGCTAACTATGTTGAAGTGTTCAACGATGCAACATTCGGTCATTCCTTTTTTAACTCAGCGATTGTTGCAATATTAACATCGCTGATTACTCTTGCAGTGTGCCTTCTTGCCGCATATCCTCTTGCCCGCGCAAGATTCAGAGGAAAAAAACGCGTTTTAATGACCGCTCTTGGGGTAACAACCCTTCCGCATGTCGCTGTTTTATCGGGATTATTCGAACTCATTAGGTTTTTGGACATATACAACGAAAAATCTGCGCTGGTTTTATCCTACATGATTATCACCGTGCCGTTTACGTTGTGGGTTATGACAAATTTCATGAGAAGCATTCCAAAAGAGATAGAAGAAGCCGCAATTATGGATGGCGCAAGCAGATATACGATATTGACAAAAGTTTTTCTGCCGATTTTGAAGCCTGCTATCGTAACAACAGGACTTTTGGCATTTATTGCAGCTTGGAATGAATTTTTGTTTGCTCTGACTTTTGCATTGACAAATCAAGCAAGGACAGTGCCTGTTTCGTTGGCGCTATTTAGTGGCGCGTCACAACATGAGCTTCCATGGGGATTGATTATGGCCGCTAGCGTACTTGTTACCTTGCCGCTCCTTATCTTGGTGGTCATTTTCCAGCGCAGAATTATCTCCGGCCTTACCGCGGGTTCTGTTAAGGGATAGGATACAGGTGTATTAGTATCGGTTTGTAGTGCTGATACTGGTGAAAATACTAGATTCTTCGCTACGCTCAGAATGACTGTTTTTTCTTCCGTCATCCTGAGGGAGTAAAACGACCGAAGGATCCAGGGGTTCTTTTTGATGCTTTTTTATTATTTTTTTCCTTTCATCTTTCTCTTCATAGCCTTCGTGTCGCTTAATTTAGCCCTATTCTGCCATCCAAAAGACACAAACGAGTCGCAATACGGATTGTTTTATGCGCCTTTTTCCTGTATCATATCCTCATATTTGTTTTATTTAATTATCATTTCATAATCATATAGATATAGAGAGTTTTACATGGCAGATAATAAGAAATCAGGCAATAATGGTCAGCAGCAACAGCAGGTTTTCGCAATAAATGTGCAGTATACAAAGGATTTTTCTTTCGAAAACGTCACACCGGCGTCACACATAACCTCAAACAAGCAGCCGGAAATAGATGCGCAAATAAAAGTCGATGTCGAAGATGCGGACAAAGCAAAAGGCCTCTATAATGTTTCTCTTATCGTGAATATCCACGCGAAAATAGATAGCAAAACAATGTTCATATTAGATTTGAACTACAAAGGCGAATTTACTATTTCAGGATTTCCTGACGATCTTATGGGGGCGATCCTTTATATAGAGTGTCCACGCCTATTGTTCCCATTTGCGAGAAATATAGTTGCAACAGCTGTAAGCGAAGGAGGATTCCCGCCATTGTATTTGGCACCTGTCAATTTCGCAGAGCTATATCAGCAGCAATTAGATTCAAAAGGAAAGACTCTTCAATAGTAACTATAATTAACTAGCGGATAACAAGGAAAGGCGCAACGAACAATGTCCGGAGAAAAATTAGCAGTCATAATGGACGGTTCATGCTTCATTTTCAGAGCATTTTTTGCATGCCCTCCTATGAAGACTGCTGACGGACGTTCTGTTGGTGCAGTTCATGGATTCTGCACCATGCTTATTTCTCAGCTTTGCAAGCATGATTCCGATCTATTTTGCGTTGCAATGGATTCAGGACGGCACACATTCCGCCTTGATATGTATCCGCAGTATAAGGCCAATCGCGAAGCAATGCCTGATGATTTACGAGCTCAAATGCCTCTCATGAGCGAAGCTTGCGGAGCGTTCGGACTGCCTACAATATCGCAACCGGGATTCGAGGCAGATGATGTAATCGCTTCATACTCAAATGAATTGGCCAATCGGGGCTATAAGGTTCGAATAGTCGGGATTGACAAAGATCTTCTGCAACTTATGAATGACAATATCGAAATATACGATCCTGTAAAATCGAAAATTGTTACAACAGAAGATGTAAAAGCAAAATATGGCGTAGTTCCATCTCAAATGATTGATTTTCAGGCGTTGGTAGGCGATAAAGCCGACAACATTCCTGGAGTTACAGGTATAGGGCCAGTTACTGCAGCGAAACTGATAAAAAATTACGGATCTTTGCAAGGAATATATGAAAACGTTGAGAAAATCGAACCAAAGAAATTAAAAGTCAAACTTGTTGCTCATAAGGAAGATGCTGAATTATCAAAGAAATTGGCGACTTTAAGCAAAAACGTTAAAATTTTCGATATTTTTCCGTCTATAAAATTCAATTATAACCATGAAAAAGCGCACGATTTTCTCGCTTCTCTTGGCTTTGGATCCCTCATAAACAGAATGTACAGGACATCTATATACGCGAAGAGTACTGCGACTTTTTTGCAACACAATAGCAACATATTGAGCGCAAATCTTGATTAAAAAGAAAAACAGGTATACACTCCTGAGTATGTTTAATTTAGGAGTAATTTAAATGAAGAAAATAGTAGCATCAACAGCATTAGCTGGTTTCTTGTTCCCAGCAGTGGATGCGGATACCGCCGTAGTCACAGCACACGAAGAGCCGGCAATCGTCGAGCAAGCACCTGAAGAGTGCTGCACCCCAGATTTCGGTGGCATTCAGTTCATTCTCGGTATCGGCGGAAGCTTCTTGAAAGCCGAATTGAAAGATAAAGATGGCGGTACCAATGCAAAGATTTCCAAGAACGCAAACCGCTTCATTGGAACAGTTGGTATTGGCGGCGGAAAAGTCTTTAAAGATAAAATCTATGCTGGATTAGAAGTTTTGTTTGACTTCACAAAATCAAAAGATTGGACCGAAAGATTCAATGGAAATGATGTA
Source organism: uncultured Pseudomonadota bacterium (assembly GCA_902796155.1). Classification (GTDB taxonomy): domain Bacteria; phylum Pseudomonadota; class Alphaproteobacteria; order UBA3830; family UBA3830; genus BNWE01. The sequence continues at coordinate 26,168 of CADBNZ010000008.1, read as the reverse complement.
AAATTGAAGAGCAACGGTCTTTTCACTTCTCTTGGCTTGAGACTCGGTTACATCGTTCCTAAGTACAATACAATGGTATACTTCAAGGTCGCCGGTTCTCATTCAAGCGTAAAGGCTACTAATCTTGCAGATAACGGCGAGCTTAAAGCTGCTAAAATCGTCCCAACATTGGCTCTTGGTGTTGAGAAAGCTTTCTGCAAGAAATTCACAGCTCGCTTAGAAGGTGAATACAGATTTAAAGCAACAAAGAAAGCGAATGGAGTTGAGCTTAAAGGAAACGATGGTTTCAATATCCGCGCTTTGGTTTCTTACAACGTCCGCTTCTAATTATCGGATAGTCTGTTAGAACCTATAAGGTATTAGTTGGCAGGTATGGCTTTGGTCATACCTGTTTTTTTATGTGGAATTTGTTCGAACTGGATCCTTCAGTCGCTCCGCTCCCTCAGGATGACGAGTGGAGGACAGGTTCAAAATGACAGGGGAGAATAGATTAGAGTTCCTTAAGATGACGACCAAGGAGGCGAGACCTTTAGTATGACGAAGGAGGATACATCGTTATTCAGGAAGGCTAACAGGAGTGAAGAATCCGGCTACCTGTCATCCCGTCATTCTGCCCTACCACCACTCGTCATTCTGAGCGTAGCGAAGAATCCAGAGTTGTTTTGTTGTTGTGATGTTATTGTTTTTTCCTTTTCTTCTCCTCTCCTTCCCTCCATCATTCCCTACTCCACCTCTCATACCTTCTCTACGGCAGCCGTGTGCGGCGTCTATACCCCCAAAAGCAGCAAATCCATCGGAAAAAAATCCCGAATATTAACCGTTTTTTATAAAATTCATATACAAGGGCTTGTGTTTTCGTTCTTATGCCTGTATTTTATTACCCTAAGCGTAGGTTACCACGGTCAGTAATTGTTGTTCATTTCGTTTTTACAGAGGTTTCAATATGGTCAGAACGTTCACTGAGCGTAAGAGATTTAGAAAAAATTTCGGACGTATTAAGGAGGTAGCGACGCTACCAAACCTTATAGAATTGCAAAGGGCATCATATGATGTATTTTTGCATTCTGAGAATGTGAAAAATGTCAGAGAAGATATCGGTCTTAGCGAAGCATTTAAGGACACATTTCCTATAAAAGACGCCAGTGGGCGTGCACAGCTCGATTTTTGCAGCTATCATTTTGATGAGCCGAAGTATACGGAAGATGAATGCCGCAATCGCGGTCTTACTTATGCCGCGTCTTTGAGAGCTATATTTCGTTTAATTGTGTGGTGCACTGATGAAGAAACAGGTGAGCGCACCATAAAAGATATAAAAGAGCAAGACGTATATATCTGTGATCTTCCTTTGATGACTGACAACGGAACGTTCATAATTAATGGTATTGAGCGTGTTATTGTTTCGCAAATGCAAAGATCTCCGGGAGTATTCTTTGATCATGACCACGGGAAGACTCATACATCAGGAAAATATTTGTTTGCAGGTCACGTTATCCCATATAAAGGAGCATGGCTGGACTTTGAATTTGATGCGAAAGACATCATTTATATAAGAATCGACAGAAGAAGGAAGCTTCTTGTTTCAACTTTGCTGTTGGCTTTAGATTCTGCTGAAACAGAGAAAATGCGCGCGGAAAATCCCGATAAGGAGTTTAAGTCATCTGAACTACAGGGAATGAGCCGCGAGGAAATTCTTTCCTATTTCTATGATTCCTACGAAATAAAGAGTGCGAAGGGTGGCGTCCTTTCAAGGGCATTTGATGCAAAGCATTGGAAGGGAATCCGACTCGAAAAAGACTTAATTAACGCAAAAACAGGCGAAGTCGTACTCAAAGCAGGTGAAAAAATCACATCGAGAACAGCAAAGAAGCTCCAAGAAGATGGTCTGAAGGATGTTGTCGTATTTGCCGAGGATTTGGTCGGTCAATATGTCGCATTTGATATCATTGATGAAGATAACGGCCTTGTTATTGCAGAAGCAGGCGACGAACTTACGGAAGAATTAATCAAAAAAATTCTCGAAAAGCAGAATAAATTCTCGGTTTTACTTATTGATCATACAGAAATAGGCGGATATATCAGAAATACGCTTGCGATTGATAAATGCAACAACAGAGAAGAAGCCATGATTGAAATTTTCAGGGTTATGCGCCCTGGAGAGCCAGCGACAGTGGATTCTGCGCAAGAGTTGTTCAACAATTCGCTCTTCTTTAATGAAGATAGATACGATTTGTCGACAGTTGGTCGTGTAAAAATGAACGAGCGTTTGGGGGTTGATAAGCCTGAATCGCTGGGGATTCTCACAAAAGACGATATTTTGCGCATTCTGAAGATATTGCACGAGCTTAAAGATGGTGTTGGCGAAATTGACGATATCGATAACCTTGCGAACAGACGAGTTCGTTCTGTCGGTGAGCTTATGGAAAACCAATTCAGAGTCGGTTTCGCAAGAATGGAGCGTGCCATAAGAGAGCGCATGGGCTCTGTTGATATAAAAAATGCTGTTCCTAATGATGTTGTGAACGCAAAACCGATCTCATCTGCCATCAGAGAGTTTTTCGGACTGTCGCAGTTGTCTCAGTTCATGGATCAAACAAACCCTCTGGCGGAAATTACACATAAACGTCGTATATCGGCTCTTGGACCTGGTGGCTTGACCCGTGACAGAGCTGGTTTCGATGTTCGAGACGTGCACACAACCCATTATGGCCGTATATGCCCTATCGAAACTCCAGAAGGCCAAAACATCGGTCTTATTAACTCTTTGGCGGTTTTCGCAAGAATAAATAGATATGGATTTATCGAAACTCCATATAGAAGGGTAAAAGATTGCAAATTGACGAACGAAGTTGTGTATCTTTCGGCAACGGAAGAAGCTAAGCACGTTATAGCTCAGGCTAATGCTGCCGTCGATGCTAACGGAAAATTCAAAGACGAGTTTGTTACCTGCAGAAAAGCGGGTGAAGTTACCAACGCTCCTGCAGAAGAAATCGATTTTATGGACGTTTCGCCAAAGCAAATCGTTTCTATCGCGGCAACACTGATTCCGTTTATTGAAAATGATGACGCCAGCCGAGCCCTTATGGGAGCGAACATGCAACGCCAAGCGGTTCCATTATTAAGGGGACAAGCGCCGTTGGTCGGTACAGGTATGGAAGGCGTTGTCGCTATGGATTCGGGCGTTTCGGTTGCTGCAAAACATGACGGCGTCGTGGATCAAGTCAGCGCTGATAGAATTGTTATTCGAACAGAAAGCGATAGAACAGACGTTGGTGTTGATATCTATAATTTGAGGAAGTTCAAGAGATCGAACCACAGCACTTGCTTGAACCAAAAACCTCTGGTTAAGAAGGGCGATGTTATAAAAGTCGGCGATATTATTGCTGACGGCGCAGGTACCAACATTGGTGAACTTGCTCTTGGACAGAACGTTTTGGTCGGATTCCTTCCATGGCATGGATATACTTTCGAAGACGCTATTATCATCTCCGAAAGACTCGTTCAAGATGACTATTTCACATCAATTCACATCGAAGAATTTGAGATAATGGCTCGTGATACGAAACTCGGCAATGAGGAAATTACGAGAGACATTCCGAATGTATCTGATGATGCTTTGCGTAACCTCGATGAAGCCGGAATTGTACACATCGGTGCCGAAGTTCAGGCGGGAGATATCCTAGTCGGTAAAGTTACGCCAAAAGGTGAGTCTGCGATGACTCCTGAAGAGAAGCTGTTGAGAGCGATTTTCGGCGAGCGTGCAGCAGATGTTCGAGATTCTTCTTTGCGAGTACCTCCTGGAGTAAGAGGAACAGTTGTTGACGTCAAAATCTTCTCAAGAAGTGGTATTGAAAAAGACGAAAGAGCGATCGCAATTGAAAGAAAAGAGATCGAGAACTACAAAAACGATCTGGATGCAGAGCAAAAAATCGTTGAGGATGTTTACTACAGCAAATTGTGTGAAAAATTGCTGGGTCAGAAAGTTGTTTCATCTCCAGTTAAAGGAAAAGTCGCGAAAATCACAGAGGAATATTTGGATTCCATGACTCGTGGTCAGTGGCGACAAATTACAATCGCAGATAAGGATGTTGCGGCTGAAATAGTTGGCTTGCACAGCGATTTCAACGAAATTCTTTCGAAATTGCACAAAACATTCGATGAAAAAGTCGAGAAATTGCGCAAGGGAGATGACCTTGCTCCTGGCGTATTGAAAATGGTCAAGGTTTATATCGCGGATAAACGCAAATTACAGCCAGGAGATAAACTTGCGGGACGTCATGGGAATAAAGGTATCGTTTCGAAGATTCTTCCTGTAGAAGATATGCCTCATTTGGAGGATGGCACGCCTTTGGACATTATTTTGAACCCATTAGGTGTTACTTCCCGTATGAACGTAGGGCAAATCTTGGAGACGCATCTTGGTTGGGCTTCGAAAGGTCTCGGCAAGAAGGTGCGTGAAGTTATCGAGAATATTCAATCTGATGAAGAGCTTATAAAAGCCTTGAGAGCAGAGTTGAGCGATATATACAATGACGAAAAAGACAAGAAGGATATCGCAAAACTCTCTGACTATGAGTTGGTTGAGTTCGCGACAAATGTTACAGACGGTATTCCTGTTGCGACCCCTGTTTTCGATGGTGCCCGTGAGCAAGATATCGTTGCGGCCTTGAAGAAAGCGGGACTTGACACTTCCGGTCAGGTCACTTTGTACGATGGTCGTACGGGTGAGAAATTCGATCGTCAAGTCACAGTCGGGTGTATATACATGCTGAAACTGCATCACATGGTCGATGACAAGATTCACGCACGTTCAATTGGTCCGTACAGTCTTGTTACCCAGCAACCTCTCGGCGGTAAGGCTCAATTCGGTGGTCAAAGATTCGGAGAAATGGAGGTTTGGGCGTTGCAGGCTTACGGTGCAGCGTATACTCTTCAAGAAATCCTTACAGTTAAGTCCGATGATGTTACAGGTCGAACAAAAGCCTATGAATCGATCATCAAAGGCGATGAAAATATTGTTCCGGGGATACCGGAGTCGTTTAACGTTCTCATGAAAGAGTTGTGTGGTCTTGGATTGAACTTCGAGTTTCAGCAAGACGCTATCTCAGATGAACACAAAATAGACGAATAAAATAGGGCGAGGCATTACATTATGGCAGATAATCAACTACAAAAGATTTTTGGTCAGGTTAGTAATCTTAACAGCTTTGATGCTATCAAGGTGTCTATTTCCAGTCCTGATAGAATCAGATCGTGGTCGTTTGGTGAGGTAAAAAAGCCGGAAACCATCAACTATAGAACGTTCAAACCTGAAAGAGACGGTCTTTTTTGCTCTCGCATATTCGGTCCTGTGAAGGATTACGAGTGTCTTTGCGGAAAATACAAGCGCATGAAATATCGCGGTATTATCTGCGAGAAATGCGGCGTCGAGGTAACTCTTTCGAAAGTCAGAAGAGAGCGCATGGGACACATTGAGCTTGCGTCGCCTGTTGCTCATATTTGGTTTACAAAATCTCCTCCAAGCAGAATTGCATTGTTGCTGGATATTACATCAAGCGAGATGGATAAAATCCTGTATTTCGAGAATTATGTTGTTATTGATCCGGGTGTAACGCCTTTGAAACAATATCAACTTATTTCCGAAGAGGATTATTATCGCGCCCAAGATGAGTACGGCGAAGATTCGTTTGTTGCCGGAATTGGTGCAGAAGCCTTGCGGGCTATGCTTGCAAGCATTGACCTTAAAGCAGAAAAAGAAAAACTGCGCCTTGAGCTGAAAGAAACAACTTCCGATATGAAGCGCCGTCGTTTGGTAAAACGTTTAAAGCTAATCGAAGCGTTTCTGAACTCCGATACACGTCCTGAATGGATGATTTTACAGTGTATTCCTGTCATTCCGCCTGAATTGCGCCCGCTAGTTCCATTAGATGGAGGCAGATTCGCAACGTCAGACTTAAACGACTTATATCGTCGTGTTATCAACAGGAATAATCGTTTAAAGAGACTTCTCGAGCTTAAAGCTCCTGATATCATTGTGAAAAACGAAAAAAGAATGTTGCAGGAGGCTGTTGATGCCCTGTTTGATAATGGTCGCAGAGGAAAAGTTGTCACGGGAACCAGCAAGCGCCCGTTAAAATCGCTATCCAGCATGTTACGAGGCAAGCAAGGTCGATTCCGTCAGAACCTTCTGGGTAAGCGTGTCGACTATTCAGGACGTTCTGTTATTGTCGTTGGTCCTGAATTAAAGCTGCATCAATGCGGTATTCCGAAAAAAATGGCTCTCGAGCTGTTCCAGCCGTTTATTTACTCCAGATTAGAGAGATATGGGCTCGCAACTACGCTTAAAGCTGCAAAACGCATGGTGGAAAAAGGCCGTCCAGAAGTTTGGGATATCCTTGAAGAAGTAATTAAAGAACATCCTGTGCTTTTGAACCGTGCACCTACGTTGCATAGACTTGGTATTCAGGCGTTCGAGCCTGTGCTAGTCGAAGGAAAGGCTATAAAACTTCATCCCCTCGTTTGTACGGCATTTAATGCAGACTTTGACGGCGACCAAATGGCTGTTCACGTGCCATTGTCTCTTGAAGCGCAGCTGGAATCGCGCGTTCTTATGATGTCTACGAACAATATTCTCAGCCCATCGAGCGGTCGTCCGATTATTCTTCCTACGAAAGATATTATTCTTGGTATTTACTATCTTACAATGGAATTACCGGAAGAACCGGGCGAAGGCATGTGTTTCGCGACTATCGGCGAGATAGAACACGCTTTGCAAGAGAAAATCGTTACTCTGCATACCAAAATCAAGGCAAGATATCATCAAATACAGCCAGATGGCTCTTACAAGAGCTCGACGGTGGATACTACACCAGGCCGCATGATTTTGTCACAAGCTCTTCCAAAGCATCCTGGGATTCAGTTCTCTCTCATCAACAGGTTGCTTACTACTAAGGAATCAGCAGCGGTTGTCGAGACTGTTTATCGTGTATGCGGACAGAAAAGCGCTGTTATTTTCTCAGATAGACTGAAGGATCTTGGATTCTATTATGCCACGGTTTCCGGGCTTTCTTATGGTAAAGATGACTTGGTCATTCCGCCTGAGAAAAAGAAAATCGTTGATTCAACAAAGAAGGTCGTCAACGAGTACGAACGCCAGTATATGGACGGATTAATTACCGCGGGCGAGCGTTATAACAAGGTTGTCGACGCATGGGCGGTTTGCAGCGATAAAGTTGCCGACGCAATGATGAAAGGCATGTCCAAAATTGAAAAGGGCATTCCTATGAACTCTGCGTATATGATGGCGCATTCTGGTGCTCGTGGTTCTGTAACCCAGATGAGACAGGTTGCCGGTATGCGAGGCCTTATGGCGAAACCAAGCGGTGAAATTATTGAGACTCCTATTATCTCCAACTTCAAAGAAGGTCTTACGGTTTTGGAGTATTTCACTTCAACGCATGGTGCCAGAAAAGGTATGGCAGATACGGCTTTGAAAACGGCAAACTCCGGATATTTGACCCGTCGTTTGGTTGATGTCGCTCAAGATTGCGTTGTCGTGAAAGATGATTGCGGCACAAGCAAGGGAATCTTGATGAAGGATATCATCTCAGGTGGTGACGTTATTGCTCCTCTTTCAGAGCGTATTTTGGGAAGAACAGCGGCGCGTGATGTTGTAGATCAAACAACCGGCAAGGTAATTGTAAAAGCAGGCACTCTCATTGACGAGGCTCTCGTAAAGAAAATCGAAGAAGCTGGCGTAAATGAGGTTTATATCAGATCTGTTCTTACTTGCGAGTGCAAAAATGGCATTTGTGCGACATGTTACGGGCGCGATTTGGCTCGTGGTACAAAAGTCAGCATTGGTGAGGCCGTTGGTGTTGTCGCTGCGCAATCTATCGGTGAGCCTGGAACACAGCTTACAATGCGTACATTCCATATCGGAGGTACAGCTCAGAAAGGCGCTGAAATGTCATCCATCGATGCCACATATGATTGTACGGTAGCTATTCGCAATGCAAAGACGGTTACAAACACCGATAAGCAAGTCATCGTTATGAATCGAAACGCTGAAATTGCTATGTTAGACGCAAAAGGCAAAGAGCGCGCCTTGCATAAACTTCCGTTCGGTTCGAGATTGTATGTTAAGGACGGTGAGCAAGTCCAAAAAGGCGCAAAACTGGCCGATTGGGATCAGTTTACATCGCCTGTTATTACGGAAAGAGCCGGTAAAGTTCAGTGCTTGGATTTAATTGAAGGTATTTCTTTGAAAGAATCCATAGATGAATCAACAGGTGTCGCCACTTACGTTGTCTCAGATTGGCGTCAACATGCCAGATATGCGGATTTGAAGCCACGAATCGTTCTTACAGATGACGATGGTAATCTGCTTTTGCTGCCGAATGGCCAAGAAATTCGCTATGCTTTGAGTCCAGATGCTATTTTGGCCGTAAAAACGGGCGATAGCGTAAAAGTTGGTGACGTTTTGGCTCGTGTTCCGAGAGAAACGTCAAAAACGAAGGACATCACAGGAGGTCTTCCGCGTGTTTCCGAGCTGTTCGAGGCTCGTATGCCGAAAGATCCGGCGATTATCAGCGAATGCGATGGACGTGTTGAATTCGGCAAGGATTACAAAGGCAAGAAGCGCATTATCGTTCACCCTGAGGATGAATCCTTGAATCCGGTTGAGTATCTGGTTCCAAGATGGCGTCAGGTAGTAGTAAAAGAGGGCGATACTGTTGTCAAAGGCGATGTTTTGGTCGATGGGAACAAAGCACCTCATGATATACTACGAGTGCTTGGTGTTGAGGCCTTGGCAGAGTACCTTATCAACGAAATTCAGGACGTTTACAGACTGCAAGGTGTTAAAATTAATGATAAACATATCGAAATTATCGTCAGACAAATGTTGCAGAAAGTTAAAATTTCCGAACCTGGTGACACGACATTCTTGGTTGATGAACAAGTCGATCGTTCTGATTTCGAGGAAGAAAACGCACGTGTGGTAAAAGAAGGCGGAGCTGCTGCAACTGCTTATCCGATTTTGCAAGGTATCACAAAGGCATCTTTGCAGACAAAATCGTTTATTTCCGCAGCATCGTTCCAAGAAACAACACGAGTTCTTACAGAAGCGGCTATCACAGGTAAGGTCGATAGGCTGTATGGTCTGAAAGAGAACGTTTTGGTCGGTCGTTTGATTCCTGCGGGTACTGGTTTGATAATGAACAAAGTTCGCAGAACTGCTTTGGCGAGAGACGCAGAAGCTATCGCACAGAGCGAAAAACAATGATATTATAAAAATCGCAACAGTAGTGATTAGTCTTTACTCCTTTGTTATGATCACTACTGTTGTTATTATTATGATGCATTGTTTGTCGGAGTGTAGCTCAGCCTGGTAGAGCACTGTCTTCGGGTGGCAGGGGCCGGAGGTTCAAATCCTCTCACTCCGACCAGGATTTTCGATGGTATATCGCTATTGCGCTATCATTACAATGGATGCCTATACACTCAACTAAAGACCTTGTCACAAATTTTTTCTTTTTCTTAACTATATTTTGCTAAAACAGATACATGATAAGTGTTTCTTACATGATAATAGAGACATTTTTGTGTTAAGTCGCTTAAAGTTGGCTTTGATGAAGAAAATGATGGGTGATTTGAAGGCAGTTTATCAAATGCGTGATTTCTTATCGATGCGAAAGAAGCACAAAGGTGGAATATTAATCGAATTTACTTTTTGTATTCCCCTTTGCATAATCCTTCTGTTTTTTGTAAATGACCACTATCGATTTTATGAACTTAAAAACAAAATAAAAAATTCTGCATATCTTGCCGCAAGCATGATACAGAATTTAGGAAATACACGAACAGATAAGCAATTGACAATAAGCGATCTTGCAAGAATAACATTTGCCAGTGGTCTTAATTTGTTTCATACAAACACTATGTTTAACCCTTGGCCATTTGGGATTTATTACTATATAAATTACAGATACGTAAAAAGGTTGGAGGTCAATAGTTATCAATATCTACTCTTTTGGGTATCATCCATTGGAGGTACCGGGCCAGGCAATATAAATAAGGGAATTAATACTAGCTCTACAAAAACAGCAAACCAAGTTAGAAACATGCATCCAGACTTGATTTGCCATAAGGATGGAGATGAACGCTTAGTAGTTGAGGTTTGTTACAGAAGAAAAAGTTTCGATAAATCTAAATTGGGATTTTTGTTAATGGTGCCACAAAACTCGGGTACTGGTTCAAATTTATTACAATATCAGTTCGTTATTACACCAAAACCAGGATTGTTTCCGGTTGTTGATAAATGATTTTTGGTTAATGGGAGTTTAAAAAGTCCTAATGCATACGAAATATAAAGGAATTTTAGGAGAATTTATTGCATCACTCTATTTGATGTTAAAAGGGTTTCGAATCGAAGGGAGAAGATTCAAAACCCATTGCGGAGAGATAGATTTAATAGCTTCAAGGAGATCTTATCGTTTTTGTTGAAGTAAAATCCCGAAAAAGTATGGAGAAATGCTTCAACGCCATCAAAAATCGACAACTGTGCAGAATCCAAAGAGCGTCTCAAATCTTTTTAAAACGCTATCCATCATTAGCAGCGCACCAAATCCGATATGATGTTGTGTTTATATCGGACTGGTGTTTGCCGCTGCACCTAGAGAATGTCTGCATGTGAATCAAATCGACTCAATTTGTGATAAATTAGTCGAATTTGATGCATGATTTGATGTGGCATTCTCTTCATCAATATCTTCTTGATTTTCCAATGCTCGTTCCGCTCTTTCTCGTGCCGCAGCTTGCCCCGCCATTACTATCATATTATACGCAATGCAAGTCAGACGTTTTGTTTTGCAATAAGAATGTATTTTCGATAGTAAGGCACCTATACTAGCTACAGCTCCGCTGGTCGTTGCCAAAGAAACTGCTTTATTCGGAAAAGCATTAGCTAATACCGCACAAATTACGACTGTAATAGACGCGAAGTTTTGTGATGTTCCAGCGAACCATTGAGCGATTCCCCAACCTGCGCTTCTCCAATCGTACACGCTTCTTATTAGTTCCCGGTCAATCGACAAGGCTTCCATATCCGCTTGAGCAATTTGTTCGGGAGTCATGTAATTATTCTCTAGAAGTCTGCAACTTTCGATTACTTTATCAATATTTTCTGTTACACCTATAGATCTCAAAAAAGGTTCATAATTTCTTCCTCGATTGGATGGCGGAATATTATTTTCAGGTGTGATATTGCTGGCTTCTCTTGTGATAGCGATTGCTGTGTCGTTTAGTTGTGGAATTGGCTGTGTAAGAGTTTGTGATTCGTTCAATGGCGTATTAGTATCTTCTGTTAGCATTCCGTACGTATTCGAAAATACAAACAAAGCTGCTGCTAATATTTTTAATTTCGTTAATATTTTCATTCTAATCTCCTTTTTCATGTTTTACTGATACAAAAAAAACAAAGACGAAATTACTAAAAAGGCTGATTTTACGAAAAAATACGAGATTAATACTAAGAATAATATAAAAGTATACGCAAGAACTATTAATAAAAGATTAATTTTGAAGAAAAAAATTGATTTTTTCAATTTTTGATATAAAGTTGGCTTCGTTTGGCTGTTTTTTACTTTTTATTAACTAATTAATGATAGTACCATAATAGTATAGGTTTATTGCCTTGTGTGTTCGTTGTGATGGTGGTATTGAAATGACAGCGACTGATGATTTTATATCAATTCCTGATTTGCAAGGAAAACGAGTAATTGTTCGAGTTGATCTTAATGTTCCTATTCAAAACGGAATTGTTCAAGATATATCTCGTATAAAAAATATCTCTCCTACCATCGATTTTCTGAAAAAAGCTCATTCAAAAGTAATTTTAATCTCACATCTAGGAAAAACCAATCCGAAAAATGACGCACAAAGCCTACGACATATCGCAAAAGCCTTGGAGGAAGAGTATACGAGCAGAGTCATATTCATAGATGACTGTTTAAGTGAACAAGCTGATAAAATAATATCAGATGCATCTTATGATGACTTAATTCTCCTTGAAAATCTTCGCTTTTATAAGGAAGAGGAGGCCTGCGATCAAGAATTTGCGCAAAAACTTGCGAGACTTGGCGATTTTTATATCAATGAAGCGTTTTCGGTTTCGCATCGAAAACATGCGTCTGTTTACGCTTTGCCGCAATTTCTACCACATGCGCTTGGATTGGCTTTCAAAAAAGAGATAGGCGTTATAGATAATTTCTTGAACAATGCGAAATCCCCAAAAATGAGCATTGTTGGAGGCGCGAAGCTGTCGACAAAAGTAAATTTGCTCAAGAATCTTGTGAAGAAAGTGGATAAATTGGCGCTTGGAGGCGGAATTGCGGGCGCTTTTTTGGCATTTCAAGGGAATACGGCGTTAAAAATCGCAGCGCAGAAGGAATTTGAAAAGGAAGTCGTGGAAATAGTCGGAAATGCGAAAGAATGCGGATGCGAATTGATATTTCCTGTTGATTTCAATGCGTTAATGTCAGAAAGTGACGCTAATTCTATCATAACAGCTGACGGACTTAATGCCTCGATTTTTGATATTGGACCTGATAGCGTGAAATTGTTCCTGAAACATATCAGAGAGAGTGCGACAGTTTTGTGGAATGGCCCTGTAGGGTTGTTCGAGAAAACCCCATTTGACTTTGGAACTCGAGCGATAGGAGAAGAAATAGCGAGACTGACGAAAGAGGGAAAAATTGTCTCAATTGTGGGAGGCGGAGACACTGCATTTGCGATGAACAAATTCGGGCTTTCAAAAGATTTGACATATCAATCTACTTCGGGCGGAGCTTTTTTGGCGTATTTGGAAGGAAGCAAACTTCCGGGACTTGTGGCAATGAGGGACGCACTCTCGCTACGGGAATTAGAAGCTGCTTAGACGCGCTTTCTTGAACTGTTTTTTCCCTTATCTTTTCTTCTATTTATTATGTTTGTTCATGATGTCACAGTTACAAAATAGCTACTGAAGTAATGAACTCCATCACTTCAAGTAGCTTCTTTAATAGGAGAACAAAAAAGAACAATAATCGTATCTTTGTAAAGACTCGATAACGAATTTACTAATTATCATCTACAAAAGGAAATTCGTAGTGTTTCTTATGGTAATTCGTTCTTTCTTCTAGCAGTTTTTCCAACGATATCATAATGCGTTTTAACAGTTGCGTTTGTTTATGCAATATTCCAAGTATTTCTTCACCCTTATGATGATTTTTCATTAGTTTCACCATAGAATCTGTTCTTTTTTCAATACCACATCTCTTATTGAACGAAACATCATCATCGCACGAAATCCTATGACCCAGCTGGAAACAGTCTGTATTTTCGGCTAAATGCCGACATGGCGGTGGAGGTGGCGGACACGAACATTTTTGTTCATGTTTCGGTGGCATTTTTTGATGATTGAAATGATGAATTCGTTTTTTCTCTGTTTTATTCTGTTCATCAATGTCATTGGATATATCATCATTATCACGTACAACAATCTTAAAACCGAAAGGCAAGTCTTCTATTTGCATTGGAATTTCTGGTGTATCTGAACGAAGTAGCTCTTCAGATGGGAAGATCGACTCTATCGAAAAATCTGAAGCAACAACGACACCTGAGATAAGAAAAAAGCAAAAAATTATTTTCTTCATATGTTTTTCTCCATGTTATTGATTTGATCTTAATTAAAAAACGTTAAAAATAAGTAAAGATTGTCAAAAATTATGGAGATTTTTTAAAAATAATATATGAGATACTAAAAATGTCGAATATAGTTGCAAACAAGTTGGAATTCAGTTTTTAGCTGGAAACAATCCTGACTGTTATTTTAAAGCTCGTGTTCTCCGTTATTCTGAAAGAGCTAATAATTCTCTATAATATAAAAATCATCTCAAATGTTCTTTCTCTTCCACAAAATCCATTATTGGCGTAAAATAGCGCAGCATTATAATAGATGGAATGAATTATCATGTTACTGGCATCAGATATACGTAGCATTTTTCTCAGTTTTTTTGAAAAGAACGGGCACAAGGTTGTGGAATCGAGTTCTGTTGTTCCGCACAATGACCCAAGCCTCTTATTTACGAACGCAGGCATGGTTCAGTTTAAAAATGTTTTCACAGGATTGGAAGCAAGAGAATATAAGCGAGCTACAACTTCGCAAAAGTGTATTCGCGCGGGAGGTAAGCACAACGATCTCGATCAAGTCGGATATACAGCTCGTCACCACACTTTTTTCGAGATGCTTGGTAACTTCTCTTTCGGCGATTATTTTAAAGCTGATGCTATTAATTTTACATGGACTTTGCTTACAAAAGAATTGGGAATCCCAAAAGAAAAATTATCAGTAACTGTCTACCATACCGATGAAGAAGCAAAGCAAATTTGGAAGAAAGTCGCAGGGGATGTTCTCATTATCCCAATTTCAACGTCTGATAATTTTTGGTCAATGGGTGATGTTGGTCCTTGCGGTCCTTGCACGGAGATATTTTATGATCATGGCCCTGATGTTCCCGGAGGACTTCCCGGCACACCTGACGAATCCGGCGACAGATACACCGAAATTTGGAATTTGGTATTCATGCAATTCGAGCAAAAAGCAGGAGGCAAGCAAGTTCCTCTCGCGAAAAAATCCATAGATACAGGCATGGGGCTTGAGCGTATCGCAAGTGTACTCCAAGGCGTTCATGACAACTACCAAACGGATTTATTCACAAAATTAATTCAAGACACAAAAGAAATTTCCAAAACGAATTTCAAAGATACTTATCCATCCTACAAAGTTATTGCTGACCACATAAGATCGATTTCGTTTTTGATTGCAGACGGGGTGGTACCGAGCAACGAAGGGCAGGGTTATGTTTTGCGACGCATTCTGAGACGTGCCATCAGGCATGGAAATATGCTCGGAATTAAGCAGCCGTTTTTGTTTAAGCTCTCAAATTCCCTTGTAGATACAATGAAAGACGCATATCCGGAACTTGAAAAGGCGCGTGAAACAATATCTGCGATAACATTAAACGAAGAAGAGAAATTTTTAGATACTCTTGAGCGTGGTTTAAGCATATTAAATAAAAGTGCGCAAAATATTCCTTCCGGCGGCGTTTTGAGTGGCGACATTGCATTTAAATTATATGACACGTATGGATTTCCACTTGATTTAACGCAAGATATTTTGAAATCAAAAAATATATCAGTAGATACAGCCGCGTTTGATATTGCATTAGATGAGCAAAGGAATCGCGCGAAATGGGCAGGTTCCGGAGCCAGTAAAGAAGAGAAAATTTGGCATACTCTGAAAGAGAAATTGGCTGCGACAAACTTTATTGGTTACGAAAATGATTCCTGCGATTCAAAAGTCGTCGCAATAGTAAAAGATAACGAAGAAATCAGTGAATTATCTGACGGAACAGCATTTTTGATAACTTCTTCTACTCCATTTTACGCCGAATGCGGAGGACAATGCGGTGATACAGGCATTATTGAAACGAAAAACGGAGCGAAATTTAAAGTAAATGACACTCTCAGATTTTGTGACACTATAACAGCGCACAAAGGCGAAATTATTTCCGGAAAAATTTCAGTTTCGGACGATGTATGCATGCGAATCGACTCAGAAAAGCGTCGCAAAATTAGAGCGAACCATACGGCAACACACCTTTTACAAGCTGCTTTGCGCTCGGTTTTGGGAAATCATATTGCGCAACGTGGATCCTTTTTAAATGATGAGCGTTTGCGTTTTGATTTTTCGCATAATGCCGCTCTTTCGAAAGCAGAAATTGAAAAAGTAGAAGATTTAGTAAATGATTGGATTTTGCAAGGACTAGATGTCGCAAACGAATCTATGTCAAAAAACGACGCGGTTTCCGCAGGCGCAACGGCTTTATTCGGAGAAAAATACGGCGATGTTGTGCGGACGGTCAAGGTCGCCTCTTCTAATTGCAAAGGAAAAGCTTTGTCTTTTGAGCTGTGCGGAGGAACGCATATTCACAACACTGCATTGATTGGAGCTTTCAAGATTTTGTCGGAAGCAAGCATCGGTTCTGGCATAAGACGTACTGAGGCAATTACAGGTGCAAAAGTTTTGGAACATTTTAGAGAAGTTGAAAACACACTCAACATCGCATCTGACCATCTGAAATGCACAACGGCTGAAATTATCCAAAAAATCGATGATGTCCTAAATGATTTGAAAAAGAAAAACCAAGAATTAGTCGTTTGCAAACAAAAAATGGCCATTGAAAAACTTGAGATAAAAGAAAAAGGAAACATATCAATTGCTTCTTTGATTGCAGATGATTATGACATTAACGAATTAAGGTCTATAGGCGATATTGTAAAAGCAAAACACCCTGAAAAAACAATAGCTCTGATAATCTCTGGGCAAAATTCATCGGATAAAGTCAATGTCGTTGTTTCGGTAAGTGCGGATTTGCAAAATAAATACAACGCCGAAAAACTTTTGAAAAGTTGCGTTGAATTTTTCGGCGGTAAAGGCGGAGGAAACGCAGCATTTGCGCAAGGAGCAGGCACAGGAAAAGCAAAAATCGCAGAAGCCGTCAGTAAATTTATTGAAGTGGTATGATTGAGCACATAGTTGTTGCAGAAGAAAATGGTTTGCGAGCTGATAAAATTGTCGCGAATGTTTTCGGAGAAGTAAGTTATACTTTTTTACAGAAAATTTTTCGCACAAAAAAAGTAAAAGTGAACGGGAAACGCTCGCAGGCTTCTGACCATCTCAATAAAGGTGATATTGTACAAATTTTCGCAAATAAAAATTCTCCAACCGATTTGAAAAAAGCCAATAATGACGAATCAAAAAATCAAAAATTGCTGGAACAATTCAAGCAAATGATTGTTTTCGAAAACGAAGATCTTATTGCAATAAATAAACCCACAAATCTTTCAGTTCAGATGGGATCTAAAGTAAAAATCTCTGTAGAAACCATGATGAACTTTTATAGAAACGATTTAAAACTTGTGCATAGAATAGATAAAGATACTTCCGGAATTTTATTAATAGCAAAAGGAAGACTTGCGGCGCAAAAACTAACCAGATTATTTAGAGAAAATAAGATTCACAAAACTTATCTCGCAATAGTCGATGGAAAAATAAAAACAGCTGGAACTATCGATAATTTTTTGCAAAAAACTATTGTTGGTGGCGAAGAAAAAATAAGAGTTGCGTTAAATGGAGAAGGTCAACGCGCGATAACGAAATATCTTCCCAGAAAAATTTCTGATCAGCAGTTTAAATACTATACTTTGCTTGAACTCCAGCCACAAACGGGTCGAAAGCATCAGCTGCGAGTCCATTGCGCTGAGACTTTACATGCCCCGATTTTAGGCGATAAAAAATACAACAAGAACTCGCTTCATCAAGAATTATTCTTGCATGCTTATAAGGTAAATATTGAAGGAATGAAACTGGAAATTATCGCTCCCCTGCCTGAATATTTCCCGAAGATATAAATTGTTTCTATTAATTTTTTGCTTGCTAGTTTTCTATGCTCAACTATCCGATAATTAAAAGTACGTTTGCGAAGCATTTCGCTATATTTTGATAAGAAGAACCGCTACCGTCTTTATTATTGTTGCCAAGGTTTTCCATATTCCATTCGACATTTCTTATATGCCTCTGTAATTTCATAAATGCAGCATTCTCGATTTGTCTGACACGTTCCGCTGACAAATTCATTTCCTTACTTATTTCACGCAAACTTTTGGTTGGAGTATTCAAACGATATGCAGAAACTATATCATATTCTCGTTTGTTCAGTGTATTCAGCGCCTCATGCAAAATTTTCTTGCGGTATTCGTGCTCCTGTTGTTCCAGCAGTTGTTCTTCTTGGGATTGGGACATATCTGCAATAAAATCCTGATATGAACTATTGCTGTCTTCTCCCATTGGAGTATTTGCAGAAAAATCTCTATTCGTGAAGCGTTTTTCCAAGGTTATGATATCGTCTTCATCGACTTTCATTTTTTCTGCGACAAGCTTTGCGTTCTCATCGGAAACCTTGTCTATTCCGAGAGCTCTTTTCGCTTTATTAAGTCCGAAAAATACTTTTTTATTATCTTTTGAGCCCGCAAGTTTAACTATAGACCACGAATTATATATAAAATCCCTGATTTTCGACTTTATCCACCACATTGCGTACGTTGAAAAACGATATCCGACGCTCGGATCGAAATGCTGTAAAGCATGCATTATGCCAATGTTTCCTTCTGCTATAAGATCTGCTTGAGAAAGACCATATCCGGAATATCCGCGAGCAATTTTTGCTACAAGTCGTAGATGGCTTTTGATGAGTTTATCCATAGCGCGCTTATCGCCTTTTTCCTTCCATCGTGTTGCAAGTTCGTATTCTTCATCCTGCCCAAGGATAGGAAATTTTTTGATTTCCTCCATATAAAGCGAAAGAGCTTCTTCGTTATATAATCCACTGAATCTTCCGACCATTTTTACACTCACTACACATAATACTACGCAACAACGTAACTTGCTTCTCATTTTCAGAATAGCATTTTTTCCATCGTTTATACCAGAGGCATAAAATATCAGAGACTATTGACCAATATATTGAGAATTTTATCTTTTTATGATAGAAGTTTTAGGTTCTTTTATTTTTTTAGGAGTTAGAAGAATGTCAACAAATACTGTAAGTAGTAGAAACGAATCAGAATTTAGCAAAATGAAAAAGGTGATTATATCGTGTGTCGCGGGAAGTGCCTTGGAATGGTATGACTTTGCGGTATACGGATTTTTTGCAACAATCATCGGTAAATTATTCTTTCCATCAGGAGACGATTTTCAAGAAATAATTGCATCATTTGGAGCTTTTGCATCAGGTCTCATCGCTCGTCCTATCGGAGCAGTGCTTTTTGGATACATAGGAGATATATATGGACGTAAAAAAGCTCTTGTTATATCAATTTATATGATGGCTATCCCTACAGCTCTTATGGGCTTTTTACCTACCTATGAAACAATAGGTATATGGGCAGGTATTATCCTCACAATTGTAAGAATCGTGCAGGGATTGGCACTCGGAGGCGGTTTTACAGGCACAATCGTGTTCCTCTACGAGCATTCCAGCCCATCTAAAAAATCCACGTATTCGGCTTGGGCGCCGTTCAGCTTGGTAACAGGTTTTATTTTGGGCGCTATTGTTGCAACAATCATGGCAAAAATCTTCACGCCGGAACAATTGGAAACTATCGGTTGGAGAATCCCTTTCATAATCAGTTTCTTAGGAACATTTATAGCTGAATATGTCAAACTCAAACTTGATGATCCAAAAGAATTTATCGCTCAACAGAAAAGTGAAATAGATGAGAATAAAAAGAAAGGACTTCTGCGCAATTTATTCCTTAACCATTGGAAAGGCGTAACCCTCATAACCATCACAGATGTTCTTACAGCCTGCGGATATTTCCTCATAGCGATTTTCTTTACAACATATTTTGAAACAATCCTTCATCTTGAAAAAGAATCCGTATTTATAATTCAATCTATAAACATGACAGTGTTTGGATTGTCCATATTGCTTGGAGGATGGCTTGCCGATCGTTTAGGAAAGCGTATACAAATGTTGATTGCGTGCGTTTCATTATCAGCTTTGGCTTTTCCGTTTTTTGATTACATGGTAGAATCGGCGACATTTGTTAGCGCCCTTCTCGGAGAAATGGGGATTATATTCCTGTTCTCAATGTATTACGGACCAATTCCGGCGACTATCTGCTCAATGCTGCCTACAAGAGTACGTTTGATCGGCGTTTCGATCGCTCACAACTTCGCTATGGCAGCTTTCGGTGCATACGCTCCTACTTTGGCTACATATTTGATAAAATGGAGTGGTGATCCGACCATTCCTGCTGTATTATTCATAATATCTGCAGGATTGACAGCAGTCGCGCTGTTTATTTGGAAAGAAGACAGCGAGTACTAAAAATAATTCTGCAGTAGAGTAGTTCTACTGCAGTTTACTGCATTGCGGAGAGATGGCCGAGTGGTTTAAGGCACCGGTCTTGAAAACCGGCAAGGGTATCCCCCTTCGCGAGTTCGAATCTCGCTCTCTCCGCCAGATGATGTATTTATATCTGCTATTCTAATCAATTAACAATCGAATTTTTTTGATGAACATAATTATTTGTTTTCCAGTCTGTAGACCATTACTGTTTTTGCCTATAACAAACGCTGCAGCATATCTTCTCTTTCCATGACCGTCCTTAAAAACTTCTAAATAATATCTAGTTTCTTGTTCTGTGGTATCGATCACAATCACGCCTGTGTTGGCTCAAAAAAGTTAAATAGGAACATTAAATTAATTTTTTTAGATACAAACTTGGCGTCCCCTAGGGACTCCTGTCCATCGTTTAAGAACTCTAATATTTCAGTGTTTTTGATTTCAAATTTCTGAAATATACCCCTAAAAGTACCCCTTAAAGGTTGATGCTATAAAGTAAAACCACCTCGGATTAAAAAAGATTTTTCCATACCAACTGCGAATCATTGTACAGATATTGAGTCCTTGCTAAAAGAAAAAACTCATTAAATCGGTTCTCATGGCGTTGGGGTACTCATTTTGCGATTTACTCTTTTGCTCCTTCGCTTATTCGGAATAGAGTTGCCCTTATTTCATCCCTTAAAAGTTGATCGATCGCTCTTATATCCGTCATTAAAGCTATTGCCTCAGCTACTCTGTCTGGAATTTTAAGCACTGCGTTGCGGACAGTGTTCGCTCGTTCCTCAAATACTGCTATAGCTTCATTTTTGGGAATATATTTGCTTTCGATTTCTTTTACTCGCTCCCTCAAAAGCTCGCCTTTCAGCTCCTCATTATGCAATTTCGCTTCTAATAACTGATCTTTTAGGCTTTTATACCTGTTCAGCGATTCATCATCGACTAATTTCCCTTGCTCTTTCAATTTCCCTTCTTTGATGAGCTTTGAAATATAAGCCCTGGAAACGCCCAACTTTTGCGCTAATTCCGATTTCTTCATTAATGCCATGACTACCTCCTTGCGATATATAGAATTATATCATTTTTTCGGGAAATACGGAAAAGCCAAAAAGTAAACTTAACACTCAAATTTCAGATGCAGACAAGGCTGATACAGTCCTATTTAGTCCCTATTCGTCGGTAAAGTTAACCAAAATAAAAATTTCTGCCGCTAGCGAAATTACGGGGGCTTCGCGTCCGCATCGATTCAATTGGTTTACAGTACCTTAATATAATAGTAACATTATTTTGTTATCATAAAGAGTAGCGCTCCCCAATTATTAGGAAAAAAATATGTCTAAATATGATATAGGTAGAAAAGAAAAACAATCCAAACTTATTGAATATTTGTTAAAGATAACACAGGCAACTCGTAAGGCCATTTTATACATACCTACTGATTACGGAGAAGAAAATATTTTATGGTTTAGCGATTTGGTTGATACAAATTGTACTTTAAAGGATTGGTCAAATACAGATGATGAGTTGTTAAAAGTTCGGCGTAAACAAGAACCTGTTAAACCTAGTATACCTGAAATATGCGTTCAATGGATCGTTGAAGAAGACGACGATTCAAAACCTCAATTGAGAGATAATATTTTTGAGGAATCTAAATTTGAAAAATTCGAGAGAAAGTTATTGAATTATCCACAAGTAAAATTGAATTTTGATAAATACTTAAAACAATGGGGAGAATGGAAAAGTCAACATGATAAATGGAAAAAAGAAGAAAAGTATTATCAGAAGCTTTTTGCAATTCGCCAAGCATTAAATAAGAATAAGGAACAATACGAATTAATTTTAGGTTTAGGACTTTTACAATATAAAAACAAAGATGGTAATACGATAACAAGGCATTTGCTTGTTTCGAAAAACAGAAATTGAATTAGATGCTCAAAAATCAGAACTTACAGTTCGTTTGTCTTCCGATATGGGGAATCGATATCCTGAATTTGAAATGCTTGAAGACAATATAAACAGAGAAACTGAAGAGGCAGTAAAAAAATTATTGGAGGATGACAGCTCACTTACTCAAGAAAATATTGATAAAATCTTAAAGGAAGCGTTGAACACAATATTTGGCGATGGTGAATACTCGCCTGTTCTTGAACGAATAGGCAATGTTAGTAACAAACCAACCATAACATTTTCTCTTGCAAGTATTTTAAGAGATCGTCCTCAAATAGGTTTAAAAAAGATTTTAGAAGATATTATTCATCAAATTAATGAAGGAGGGAAAATACCTGCTTTGTTCAGAGAACTTACAAGTATAGGAAATGAGCATAGCGGTGTAGCTGAACAAGAAAATAGCAACAATATAAGTATTGATGCAGACGAGCTTTTTTTCCCATTACCTTATAATGAAGCACAAGAGAAAATTATCGATAGGATTAAATCCACCAGCGGAGTTGTAGTTCAAGGACCTCCAGGCACTGGGAAATCACATACTATTGCAAATTTGATATGTCATTTGTTAGCAACTGGCAATAGAATACTTGTTACAGCAAAAACCGCGACAGCATTGAAAGTTTTGAGAGATAAAATACCGGATTCATTGAAAAATCTTGTTATTAGTTTACTTGGAAATAATACAGAAGAAAAAAGGATACTAGAAGGTGGTATTAGTGCAATTTTAGACTCAAGTAACCGATGGAATAGTGAAAAAATTAATTATCAAATTAGTAAAATCCGTCAAAATTTAGATCAATTAAGGAGAGAAAAAGCGAAAAAAGATAGGCAACTGGAAGGTATTATAAAATCTGAAACTTTCAAACAATCAGTTGGCAGAGGACGATATAACGGAACGGCGTCTGAAATCGTACAAAGAATTAATGAAGAGTTGGAAAAATATGCTTGGTTTAAAGATAAAATCGTCTTGGAGGCAGAATTTAATTTATCCACCAGCAAAATGCTGGGAATTTTAGGAGGAATGAGGAAGTTTTATAATATAAGAGATGAATTATCGAAAGATTTTGAAGATATAACTGTAATACCAGAAATTTTTGATAGTTTGATTGCTGAGTTGCCTCCACTTCAAGCCTCAAGTTTGAAAGATTTAGATAAAAACGATGAGTTATCCAAATTATCTATTAATGATCTCATTTCAATTTTGCAACTGACTAAAAAGTTAGAAAGCAAGAAAGAAGCTATCCTATTACGACATAAAGAAGATTGGATAAACGCAGAATTCGAAAATATCTCTGATGGGAATGAAACTAATTATGATGGAATTTTAGAAGAGATAAATAACTGCATAAAAGAAGTTAGAATTTCCGAGGGAACAGCAAATAATTATCAAATAGATTATCCTCTGGAACTAACGATAGCAGGCATTTATGAAGATGCCAAAATTCTTAAAAAATATATGGAAGAAGGACATAGTTTAAGTCGATTAAATCTACTTAAACCTAGAAATATACGCAAATGTACATATATATTTGATAAGATAAAAATAAACGGTCAATTTTGTCAAAAAACAATTGAGGATTTGAATATATTGATAAATTGTTCTAAGTATCACTATAATATAGAAATTATAAAAGATTTACTTTGTGAGTTTATGGATATTTCTGAAGATATCAAGCTACGAGAAATTGAAAGAAAGATTAAAATTTTAAAAGATATTTCAGAGGTAAACAATTTATTTTCAGATATAAGCAAAACCGATCTTTCTAAGTATACAACTATATCGATTTCTGATCTAAATAATATAAAGCAGAAATGCAGTTATACAGTAATCAATAAGGTAAAGAAACAATTACAGGTGATTATTGATAAAAATAATGCTCATCCTATAGTTTCTGAATTATTAACTGCAATAGAGCAATTTAATACTGAAAAATATCGCAAAGCAAAAATTCGTTTGGACAATCTTCTTAAAATGAAAAACGAATTTTCAGAGCTGAAGGATATTGTAGCAGAATTAAAAGAAAAAATTCCATGTACCATGAACGAAATAGAGCAATCATATAATGATACAATTTGGGAAAATAGAATAAAAGAACAGTTGGAAAATGCTTGGTATTGGTCGCAAGCAAAAAATTGGATAGAAACTTATATAAACAAGAATAATATTTCAGAAATTAAAGAGAGTCTGGAAGATATAGAAGATGGAATAAAAGACAGTATACAAAAATTAGCTGAATTAAAATCTTGGGATTTTTGTATTAATAGATTAACACCTGAACAAAAAGAACATGCTGCTCATTGGAAAAAAGCCTTAGAAAAATTAGGAAAAGGCACAGGTAAGCATGCAAATAAATGGAGAAAATCAGCTCAAGAACATCTTAGCGGTTGTCGTGAAGCTATTCCCGCATGGATTATGCCACTTTATAATGTTTGG
Organism: uncultured Pseudomonadota bacterium; assembly: GCA_902796155.1. Lineage (GTDB taxonomy): Bacteria > Pseudomonadota > Alphaproteobacteria > UBA3830 > UBA3830 > BNWE01. Next base: position 1,781 of record CADBNZ010000008.1, on the reverse strand, counting down.
GATAATTTATCAGCAGCTCCAGAAATTTTTGATATAATAATAGTAGACGAAGCATCTCAATGTGGAATTGATTCCCTTCCTTTATTTTATTTTGCTAAAAAGATTCTTATAGTTGGAGATGATAAACAAATTAGTCCTGAAAACGTTGGGATTGATCGAAGCAAAACCGATCAATTGATGAATGAATATCTGAGCGATTTTGGTTCTTTTAAAGTTCGTTTTAATTGTGATTACAGTTTATTTGATGTCGGCAACGCTGTTTTTAATAGTAGCCAGATAGTTTTAAGAGAGCATTTCAGGTGTATGCCAGAAATAATAAGGTTCAGCAATAATCTTTGCTATTCTAATACACCGCTGATTCCGCTTAAACAATATGGTGCAAATCGTTTGCCGCCACTTGAAAATATGTTTGTTGCTGAAGGTTATAGGGAAGGAAAAGGAGAAAAAGTAATAAATAGGCCAGAAGCAGATGCAATCGTTAGTAAAATAGAGCAAATCTGTATTGATGAAAGATATGGTAATAAAAGTATCGGCATTATTGCCTTACAGGGAAAAGCGCAGGCTGAACTAATACAAAGTCAATTAAGTCAAAGATTAAGCACTGAACAGTATGAAAAACATGAAATAATATGTGGTGTTCCATCTCAATTCCAAGGGAATGAAAAAGATATTATTTTGTTATCTATGCTGGCAGCTCCTAATGTTCAATTTACTGCTTTAACAAAAAAAGACAGATGAACAAAGATTCAATGTGGCAATGAGTCGAGCAAAAGAACAAGTAATATTATTTCATTCTGTAAAAATTGGAGATCTAAGTACTTCATGTCTTCGTCGTCGTTTACTAGAATTTTTTGAAAATAGAAATATAAATGCAGTTAATGGAATATTAGGAGAGGAATTAGAAAAAATTGCACATCAATCTAAAGGAAAACGAAATAATATAAAAACCATCAAAACCGTTTGACAGTTGGTTTGAGATAGATGTTGCATTGGAAATAATGCGTAAAGGATATCAAATACTACCGCAATATGAAGTCGCAGGGAAACACATCGATATTGTCGTGATAGGAGGAAATGCGCGTTTAGCGGTAGAATGTGATGGAGATCATTGGCATAATCAAGATAATTATTAGGATGATATGCAAAGACAACGGCAACTTGAGCGATGCGGATGGGAATTTTTCAGAATACGTGAATCAGCATTCTACTACAATAAAGAAGAATCGTTGCAAAGACTTTGGAAAATACTAAAAGATAAAGGAATAGAACCACATAATATGTTTTAGCGAAGATACAACGAGCGTAAAAATAGTAACACTATCATTTCAATTTCATGTGTTCAAGTACAACCATGCTTTTATGAAAATAAGAGAATCTTCAAAAATTACGAAAACCGTTGGGGATTTGGGGTTTTGGGGATTTTGTGTTGATAATATATTGATAAATAACGATATTATGCCGTTTTTAGTCCAGCACTAATTTGGGGATTGAAAGGGGTACGCCCCAAAATAAGAAATTTGCGCCCCCAAACGGCTCTCAAAAATGAAAAACGAAAATATTTTTTTCAGTGCATTAGGCAAGCTCAAGCCCCTAATCCCCCAAACCCCGACAAAAATGCCTCAAAACAGACGTTTTATCATGTTATGATTATTTCCAAATATCGCTTTTCCCTTTCGTTATCGACTATTACTTTCGGATTTCTCCTTTTCACTTTTCCGTTTTCGTATTCATTCAGTTCTTGCAGCATGCCTCTTTTAGCCAAGATCTGTTTTACAAATTTT
>CADBNZ010000007.1 GCA_902796155.1 uncultured Pseudomonadota bacterium | reverse complement strand
TTAAACAATGTGAGCAAGGGATAAAAATCTTGCGGACGAAGTCTCTGCTTCAACGGCGGAGTATTTATTCTCCTTGCTCTTCCCATATGCATTTTAGCTATTAATGCATACTATGCTAACCATACAAGCAGCGGGGTGTTTATTTCTTAGATGCTCAATTTTTTCTACTATCTACACCAAATACCGATTATCTATTTCGAAAAATTTATTCTCTAAAATATGCAGATGCTTATTGTTTTATCTCTGTACACTCCATTTTCATTATATCCAAATGGAATAAGAAATGCCTGTAGACTGCGCATAAAATCCGATTTTGTTTTCCTTCCATTGCCGTCGCTTCCGATGACGAGCTCGAAGCTTTCTTCATTTGATCATCAGATACATACAAATACATCCTTTTTATACGGCGTGGCAGTCTGTAATCTCCGATAACTCTTAATTTCATAAAGAACGGCGCTGCTTCAAGATCCAATGGACGACTATTTCCCGTAGAAATATCCGAATTAACAGAAGGAGCGTTTTCTGATTTAAAATTATTAACTAGTATAGCATATTTAAAGTTCGGGAGTATTCGACTTATAGCAAACCAAATCGATACAGTATCCCAATGCTGCATAACATCTTTGATGATAAGCAAATCGCCTTCATATCTTGCAAGATCCTCCCTATTATTGACTGTCGCAAACTTAATATTATCTTTCGCATAATCTCTTATGTTATTCGCTATAAGACGATCAACAATATCCAATCCCATATAATTAACATGTTGCGGAATATTTAATTGCCAACAGTTTGTTTTTTGTATCATTTTCCATAATGCTTCTCCTAAAAATATATTTAGAATTTCTCCCCTCTAAAAGCAGTAAGCAACCACTGCAAAGCCAAAAACCTGCGAAATTCAAAACCGTTTCTATGTTTTTTTTGATTTTATCTATAGTTCGTGAGATAATATCCCTGTTTTTGTTGTTTTTTGGAGATTTCTATGGGATATTGCGAGTTCATTGTAGTTATATCGGGTATTCTTGCCTTGATATACGGAGCATTGAATGCCAATTCTATGCTCACTCTTAGCACCGGAAATGAAAAAATGCGTTCTATTGCGCTTGCTATTCAAGATGGTGCATCTGCGTATTTAAATCGACAATATATAGCGATCGGCGTAGTTGGAATCGTCATGACTGCTATTGTTGCATTCTGCGTAGGCTGTTATCCGGCTATCGGTTTCGTTCTTGGAGCAGTTCTTTCGGGCGTTGCTGGATATGTCGGCATGAATATTTCTGTCAGAGCAAATGTCAGAACAGCCGAAGCCGCGCGCAAAGGCATTAATCATGCTCTTTCCGTTGCCTACAAATCAGGTGCTATAACGGGATTCTTAGTTGTAGGACTCGGATTGCTCGGCATTGCGCTGTATTTCTTCTATTTGAGAGCTTGCGTTACTGATGCAAGATTAATTTCCGAATCATTAATTTCTATGAGTTTCGGCGCATCGCTTATTTCGATTTTTGCTCGTCTCGGCGGAGGTATTTTTACTAAAGGAGCCGATGTCGGAGCAGACCTTGTCGGAAAAGTTGAAGCGGGAATCCCGGAAGATGACTCTCGCAACCCTGCAGTTATTGCGGATAACGTTGGAGATAACGTCGGAGATTGCGCCGGTATGGCCGCCGATCTGTTCGAGACATACGTTGTTACGCTTTCCGCAACAATCGTTCTTGCGGGCATTTTCTTCCAAGATGCCGTGAAAGATACCTTAATGATGTATCCTCTGGTTATTTCAGCTGTTTGTATCTTTGGTTCTTTAATCGGAACATTCTTTGTAAGACTCGGCAGCAAGAAAAATGTCATGCATGCTCTTTATAAGGGGCTTATCGCAACGGTTATCGCTTCGTTTCTTGCAATGCTAATTGCTTCAAAGTGCATGTTCAAAATGAATGATGTCTTTGTTAGCGCAACAGGAGCAACCTTTACTGGCGCTTCGATTTTATTCTGCGGAGCAATTGGCTTGCTCGTAACTTTGGCACTCGTTTGGATTACAGAATACTACACTTCTTATGCTTACAGGCCGGTTATCAGCATTGCTAAGGCTTCAGAAACAGGTCATGGTACGAATATCATCCAGGGGTTGGCCATATCTATGGAATCAACCGCACTGCCTGTTATCGTGATATGCGTTGGTATTCTGGCGGCTTATATGCACGCGGGATTGTACGGAATTGCGATTTCCGCAACTTCCATGTTGGCTCTTGCTGGCATGATTATAACGATTGACGCTTACGGTCCTGTTACGGATAACGCAGGCGGAATCGCGGAAATGTCAGGATTGCCGGAAAACGTCCGTGAAGTTACCGATACATTGGACGCAGTCGGAAATACCACAAAAGCAGTCACAAAAGGATACGCGATAGGGTCTGCGGGATTGGCTTCATTGGTGCTTTTCTCGGCTTACACGCAAGATATTGTCCATTACTTCCCTGATTTAAATGTCGATTTCTCGCTCGGTGACCCTTATGTCGTAATCGGATTATTCATTGGCGGTTTATTGCCGTATTTGTTTGGTGCATGCGGTATGATGGCAGTCGGTAGAGCTGGCGGAGCAATTGTTCTTGAGGTCAGACGCCAATTTAAGACGATTAAAGGCATCATGACAGGAAAAGCGAAGCCGGATTACAAAACGGCCGTAGATATGCTGACAAAAGCGGCAATCAAAGAAATGGTTTTGCCTTCGATGCTGCCGGTTTTGGCGCCAATCGCGCTTTATTTGGCTATCGGGTATTGCTCTGGCAATAAGGCCGGTATAACAAGCGTTGGAGCAATGCTTCTCGGAACAATATTGACGGGTATTTTCCTTGCAATTTCGATGACTTCCGGCGGCGGTGCATGGGATAACGCAAAAAAGTACATCGAAAACGGAAATCTCGGCGGAAAAGGTTCAGAAGCTCACAAGGCAGCGGTCACAGGAGATACGGTTGGCGACCCTTACAAGGATACAGCAGGACCGGCAATCAATCCGATGATTAAAATAATGAACATCGTTGCGATTTTGCTCCTGGCGACGCTGGCGAAATTGTTTGCGATGTAATCGTACGCTGGCAGTCATTCTGAGGAAGCAAAGCTACCGAAGAACCCAGTAAAAATACGATTTTTTTCGGCTCCTTTCTCTTGAGAGGGGCTTTTTTTATGGAATTCCTTTTCTATTGGTTTCTTCTGATTTTTCCTTAACGCTCATCGCTGCTGCAAGTTACGGTTTTGATTGCGGATTTATTGAACATCATTTTCATAACTTTCGATAAATCTTCTGCTGTAACTTTATCAAACGGCAGATAAGCATTTTTCATTTGTTCATCTATATCTGAAAGATTATAAAAACCATTATTTGCAGTTTTTATGAGATATTCCTGAATATTTTTAAATTTCTCAATAATTTTTCCCGAACTATATTCGTCGATTTTTGCATCAAAATACTTCATATAATTATCGAAATCTTGTTTATTTACGTATGCAAACAGCAAAAACGTATCGGAAAATGATCTTTCTAAATATTGTGTATGAAATTTGCAAGCTATTTTTGCGTTGCTTAGTCCTTCATCAAAATCTGAATTTTTATCGCCGAAAATTGCGTTACTTATTATTATAAAAGCTGTTTTTTCGATATCAGAAAGTTGCTCGAGTCTTATACCGTGGACTATGCCAACGATATCCCGCATATTTTTCTTCGTGATGTGCTCACTTTTTTGCAAAGAAGTTTTAGAAGGAACAAACACAACTTCATTAGGTTCTCCATCTGGAATATCGGCTAATAAGGTTTGCAAATATTGATGCGCATCTAGATCAAAAATATCCCCTGCAAACAAAATTTTCAAATTTTTTCGAGTGAGTTTTTCTTTAATAAAATTTTGCACATCTTCTGCTGTTATACTAGCGATTGCTTGCGAAAATCCCGCCGGATTTAATCCGTAATTGCTATTTGCGTACAACATCTCAAGCATTTTTTGCGTCATTAATTGATATGGAGATGCTGTTTCCGGATCTAAAATCGTTGGGATTCGTTCTTTTATGCTTTCCAAATCACCATCTGAAAAAGTCGGATGTACAAATGCGCTATTTATAAACTTAAATGCTTCTCGTATTCTGTCTCTCGGTACATAAAACGAAATTTCGAAATCGTCCTTTGATGAATTTATGGATAAATCACGAATACCAAGTTCAACAAATTTTTCGGAAGTTTCTTCTGTCGACATATTATTTATTCGCTTAAATAAAATCGAAGCAACAACGTTAGATATCCCATGCTTTTCTGTCTTATTATGCAGTACTCCTGCGCTTTCAAATATGCATTTGACGTAAATTACATCATGATTACGCAAAGGCAGTACTGATGCCTGCACAGGTGCTTGGTCGATGTCAATAAATGTAATGCGCGAAGTCGTTTCGTCTTTCTTCATAATGAAAATTACAGAAGCAGCACCAGCCAACGCAATTGTCGCAATAGAAATTATCGTGAATTTGGTTTTCGTTTTTTTCAGCATGCTATTTGTCCGATCTATATTGAGTTATTATTGTAGAAATCAGTTTGCTGTTTAAAATTTTTTCAGCTAATTTTCTCAAATCTTCAGGCGAAGTTCTTTCAATTATGTATGAAGGGTAGAATCTTGCGTTGTATGTGCCACTTAAATAGGCATTTCTGATATACGAGTGCACTCTATACAAATCGCATAACAACACATCGAAAGAAATTTTCTCTTGTTGCGCGATTTTATCCAAAATTTCTTGTCGCACGGCAGCGTTCAACATTTTTTCTACAAATAGCTCGTACAATTTTTTTATTTCTTTTAACGAGACATCTTTTTTTGGAAACAGCAAAATCGAAAAAATATTATCGTCACGATCTAACGAAAATTCTGCTCCGAAATTATCCAAAACAGATCGAGCTTTGCAAAAATCTCTGAACAATCCATTTGTTACGACGCATGAAAATACATGAGCAAGCTGTTTATCGGCATCTTCTGAAATTAAGTAAAAATAATTTACGGAATTTCGCATATATTTATTTTCGATATGAATATGCGGTGTTATTTTCTCGCTGATTTTTGGATGATACGAAATATTGCTGCTTTTTTCATCGCTGTGATATACGTTTGCCAGTCTTCTTTTTTCGGCTTGTGTAGGAACCCAATCAACATCTCCGCATATCGTTATCAGGACGACTCCGTTTCTGTAATGTTTCTCATAAAAATCTTTTGCATCGTCAATCGTAATGCTTTTTAATGCGCTTTCATTAAATACAGTATGAGGAATTACTTGCGCGCGCACATTATCTGAAATAGCATTAGATTCATTACAACAACGCAACTGATTTTCTATAAGAATTTTTTGTTTGCACAGTTCAAGATTATCGATGTTGATTGAATCTGTCACTTTTTCTAACAGCTTGAAGAATTTCTTCACATTTTTCGGATGCATTACGCCGCATATTTCCGTATATTCATCCGAACAGCGAACATGACAATCTATTCCGGAGCGCAAAAATTTTTCATGCAGCTTTTTGCTAATCAAATTTTGTGCGATTATTTCATCCATTCCGCTTTTGCTTGCGGGAACATCGATTTTTCCGACTTTGAAGACCAGACTGGCTATTGCAATCGGCATGCGAGAGTCTTTATGAATAATAAGATTCAGTTTGAGCAAATTATCGCAGTTTATCCAAACAGTCGTTACAACTTTATTGCTGGTTTCGTCGGATTCTGCACAAAATCCAAATTGGAAGAAAAAGGCAAAAGCAAAAAATAATAATAATACAGCGAGAAATTTTTTCATTGCGCATTTCCACCTATAATTACAAACGGTATGTTATTTTCATCCAGATTATCTTTGCAGAATTTTTTTACTTCATCGAGAGTTACGTTATTTATTCCATCCAATCTTTCATTAAGTGCATTAACTCCTCGTCCTCTCATCATTTCGGCAAAATAAAAATTGCATAGCTTTCCGGAAGTCCTAAGTTGAACTAGCGTTGAGCTGTTTATATATCCTTTTGCAAATTTCAGCTCATCTTCATTAATACCTTTTTCACGCAAATCTTTGATGATATTTTTCAAGGCCGCAATTGCTTTATCGACTTTTTTATTATCCGTTTCGAGAATACCGAGCATATAACTTGCATGATTTTGATGAACAACAACTATACGCCCATAATAAATATAACCAAGTTTGCTTCTCAAAATTCCCATAATTCTCGTTTTAAACAAAGGTGGATTGCCAAGCATAGTTGATACTATCGTAGCTGCGTACACATCTGCATCTGTTGGTCTTGCGCATTTTAAAGCAAACGCAATTGTACTTTGCGGCCCTTGCGCATAATATTTTTTTTGTACGGAATCCAATTTCGGATCAGTATCCGAGATTAGATCTTCCGTTGCTTCACCATCTTTTATTTTTTCAAAAATTTTATCGACTAACTGAATCGCTTTTGCTTCAGAAAGATCACCGAAAACACATGCTTCTGCATTATTTGCTACGATAAATTTTTCTTTATACCTTTTTAAATCCTCGATAGATAATTTCACAAAATCTTCAACGTTGCCAAGCTCACCATTTTCATATTGATGCGATTGAAAAATAGTTGATGGAATAAGTTTATTAACCGCCATCCATTTTGGATTTATCGCTTGGTTCTGCAAAAATCCAACTGTGGAATCCTGAATAAGTTTTACACGGTCTTCTTCAAATTTCGGATCTCTTAATATCGTATTTAGCAAATTAATCGCTTTTTCTGAAACGATTGTCGGAGCTGTTAAACTAAATTCTAACCTATCAACATTACAATTGCATGAGATCGACGAAGCTATATCTGAAATTGCTTTTTCCAATTCAACAGACGAATATTTTCCACATCCTTGAAAAACCGCTTGCGAATAAAAAGCAGGCACTCCAACTTCTGACTTTTTTTGGTATGCCGAGCCGGAATTTTTGAACGCGATTTTTATATGAATAAGAGGCGTACTGCTGTCTTTCATATAGAAAAATCTTATTCCGCGCGCACTTTTTAGCTCTTTTACTTTCGTTTCAATCTTCTTTTTTTGGACTTCTTCGGATTTTTCCGCTTTGTTATTAGATTGCTTTTGCACATCACCGCATAAAGCATTATCTATAAAACCAAATACCAGCAAAAAACTGCATCCAAAAATGATTTTTCTAATCACGGTCATGCTCCTTTGGTAATATTCTTGAAATAGCAATATATTGCGGCTCTAAAACTTCATTCAAGGCCTCTTTGCATTCATTTAAAGTTATGGACTGAATTACATCATCCATCGATTGAATCTGCTCAAGTGTACAACCTGACGCCATATCAAACCAAATATGCTGAGATATGGTTCTGATGTCCTGATCTCTATAAGCCAGACTCATTGCCCTTTGACGTTTTACCGTTTCCAATTCTGCTTTTGTTATTCCGCTGATTAGAATCTTTCGTTTGAGATACTCCCAAAGATTTTCGCACTCCGAAAGATTATCTACCGACGAACAAGAAATCGATACTCTGAAAATGTCATATTGATATGCGCCATAATCATAATCGAAAGATATAGAATTTGCCTTATTTAGGCTGTTTTCCAAAGTCTTTTTCGCAAATGAGGTCGGCTGATTAAGCATTTGAGAAACGAGAAACAACGCCATGCTTTTTCGGAAGTTATTTTTTACGGAGAAAGGGACAAAATAGGTGTAATTTACTACAGCTTCCGTACCTATTTTCGACGATTTTAACTCAACTTTTTTAATTTCTTTCGGTTTGATTGCGTCATCATTTATTTTTGCGATTTCCTTTGATTTTATTTTCGCAAAATATTTTTCAGTGAGGGATTTTATTTGAGCAACATTTATATCGCCGACAATTAACACAACAGCGTTATTCGGAGCAAACCATTTGTCATGAAAATCTATTAAATCCTGAGGTTCTGTCGATTCTATCTCATGACGCCAACCAACCGGATGAATACCGCCGGACATTCTGTTAAAGAGTGCAGCGTCAATTGATTCAAAATGCTGCCCTTGAGGAACATTGTCGCAGCTCATGCTACGTTCTTCCAAAATCGCGCCCTTTTCCGAAATGAATTTTTCTTTGTTGATATCCATAAATTCCATTCGGCGCGATTCATATTTAAAAACCGTTTCAAGGTGTTCTATAGGAACAATTTCATAAAAACAAATCATTCGAAACGAAGTAAACGCATTATCTTCCGCTCCTATATTTTCCAAAAAATCGGAAAACGCACCATTATCTCCGCAAAAAGCCATATGTTCCAAAAAATGCGCAATCCCTGATTTTGAAGGCGTTTCATTAATCGATCCGCATTTGTAAAACACAGAGAAACATGCGATAGGAAGCTCTTTTTTCTCTATGCAAACGACTCGCAAGCCGTTATTTAAAGAGAAATCTGCAACAATGTTGTACTTGGCATGCAGCTCAAAAGAAAAAATAAACAGAAGAAGGAAAATTACATTTTTCACTGGCTCTCCAAACAAAAAATTCGATTAAACAATACATGAAAAAGGAGAATAGAGCAATCAAATGAGCAGAATTGCTTGCCTTTTCATTTGTTCTATCTCTCTAAAAAATCTTTGGTTTGCTTGACATGACACAGTACACAAAGTATTATGCTACAGTCTTGCGAGAATAGATTAGTAGGCTTGCAGATATTCACCTGTCCCCTTCGTCTAGTGGTCTAGGACATCGCCCTCTCACGGCGACAACAGGGATTCGAATTCCCTAGGGGACGCCAAGTTTGTATCTTTGTTAATCCGATTAAATTTATCATAGTCTATATACTCTTTGAAATTTTAGCGTATAATAGTAACAGTTAGTCTGAAAAAAACTTAAAAAATCCGTCTTAAGCTGAATGTAAAAAGGGGTACTTTTAGGGGTATTTTTTAACTTGAAGAAAATGGAGAGCATATATGCTGACTGAACTCGCTTGCAAAAATTTTGAGCCTCAAGAAAAAAGTTATAAAAAATTTGATGGTGGAGGTATGTTTTTGCTGATTAAACCCGATGGAAGCAAATATTGGCGACTTAAGTATAATTACGTAGGAAAAGAAAAATTGATAGCGTTAGGGGTATTATATCCTACAGTGTCTCTTAAAGAAGCAAGGATAAAACGAGACGAATGCAAAGTAAAAATAAGTAACGGAGAAGACCCAGTTCAGTTGAAAAAACAAGCAAAACATGAATTAAAAGAGAATGTAGCTAACACTTTTGAAAATGTTACTTTAGAGTGGCATAAGAAAAAATGGGGGGAATCAACTTCCAAAAATGCTAAACTTGAACTCAGCAGATTAACACGCAATATTTTCCCGGATCTTGGCGCAATGCCAATTAAAAAAATAACAGCACAGCAATTGATAAACACGATTCGCAAGATAGAGGAGCGAGGCGTTTTAACAGAGGCGAAGAAAACACGAGGACTTGTCGGACAGGTTTTCCGATACGCAATAGCGACAAAAAAGGCAGAACATAATTTGATAACAGATACCAAAGGCGCATATAAGCAACCTGAAGAAAAACATCATCCTCACTTTTCAGAAAAGGAGCTGAAGGAGTTTTTGAAGAACTTTGATAACTTTAAAGGAACACCAATAATCAAATTAGCTTTAAAGTTTCTGATACTTACGTTTGTAAGAAGTGGAGAATTGCGTGGAGCGCGTTGGGAAGAGTTTGATTTTGAAAAGAACGAATGGCGTATTCCTGCAGAGCGCATGAAAATGAAAGAGCAGCACATTGTGCCGTTATCAAAGCAGGCTTTGGAGCTACTTAATGAAATAAAAAAGCTGTCATTCAGTGAGAATGAAACGGGGTTATTGTTTCCTGGGGTAATAAGATCTAAGAAGCCGATAAGCGACAATACTTTATCTAAGGCATTAAGAGATCAAGGATATCAAGGGAAAGCAACCCCGCATGGAATGAGAGCAACAGCATCGACGATATTAAACGAAAACGGCTTTAAGCCTGATGTTATTGAAAGACAGTTAGCGCACTGTGAACGAAACAAAGTAAGGGCGAGCTATAATCATGCGCAATATTTGCAGGAACGCAGGGAAATGATGAATTGGTGGGGCGATTTTGTTGAGAAACTGGAGGGGGAATAATAGCTATGCGAGGAGACGAATTTAAACGCAGAAAAGGCGGAGAACAACATGTTGAACTATTATGTCCTTTGAATGAGTACAAGCTGAAGTACATTGAGCAATTCAGAAAAGAGCATCCGAACACAAGCACGGAATGGTTTAATCATCGATTTAATGAAAAAATATCTTTAGATGAAATTGTTGAATTATTAGACGGTATTCCGAACTTAGAAGAACACGTTACTGTTCTGGATGAAGGCTGTATCGTGTATTATCCGATCGGGAAAGACCCTATACAAAGTTTTAGAAACGCTATTTTAGAACAAGTGCCTTGTGAATCATCCGAAAAAGGACCGTTGTTTTTGAAAAAAGATGTAATCGAATGGATGCAAAAGAAAGAAGCAACGGATCAGATGTTTATATATAGGCTGAACAGTGATTTTACAGAAGATTACATGCAATTACACTCAACAAAGATTTCAGAAAATGAAAAGGTAAGCAAAGAAGACTTTTTCAAATTATTAGCTAAAGAAATTCTGGAAGATATAGCTTCTATAAATCTTGAAGAAATGAGGAACATGCCTTTTGTTATTCGCGGTTGTCTCAGTTTTTGCGGATTTGAGCTGAACAAAAATAAAAACACATACGATAAAAACGGAAGACTAATTTCCGGACTTTCACGCGACACACTGAGAGGGTATTTAAAAGACTTGAATATTCCTGCGGTAAATCAAGGGAATCTTTCTCAAACATATAAGGCTAACGTAGAAAAATGGTTAGTTTGGCTAAAGAAAGAGCGTTTTGATTCAGATAAATACAGAATTCATAAATCGCGATTAGAGCAGCTCATTGAACAAGGTGTTTTTAATTGACGTTTCACTAAAAGTTAGTAAAAACGCTGAGAAAATGCGGAAACGCGTCCTCAATATAAACAATGTCCGATTGAGATTTTAAAAAGGCTTGTGGAAAACGGGAAAATCGAGAGGGGCGATTACGTCGCCCTCAATCCAAAACGTAATGACGAGCATCGTGGATCGTTTCGCATCAACATCGCGACGGGAAAATTCTATGATTTTGCGACAGGAGACAGAGGCGGAAGTATCCTCGACCTTGCAATGTTTGTTTATAATTGCGATTTATTAACAGCAGCGCAAAAACTTCAACAGCTTTTTCCTTCTTTAGCTAGTACGTCTGTTGCAGCAGACATAATACCAGCTAAGAAGAAAAAATTAGATTCAAATTACATATGGAGCTTATCGACTGTTTCACAACATAAGTATTTGAACAAGAAGAAGGTAACAATTGGTAATGCAAGAGTCAATCTTTATAGCGGAAACTCACGACTTGTTATTCCGTTAACCGGTTCTTGCCCAACGAGTGCGGAAAACCTACAGATTAAAGGGCTTCAGTTTATAAAAGAAGACGGTAGAAAAAGCTTTCCTTTACCATTTAAAGGATTGTTTCATATCGCGTCTGATTACGGAGTATCAAAAGAAATCATTGTAATATGTGAAGGGTATGCGACGGCTCGAAGTATTGCCGAATCCGTTGATTGCTACGTTATAGCGGCAATGTCTGCGTGTAATTTGAGGTGTGTCGTTGAAAAGATTGCTAAGCAATTTCCAAACTCAAAAATAGTCATTGCAGCAGAGAATGACGAAACAGGAAGGAAAGCAGCTGAAGATGCGAAACAAGCTGTAAAGACGATTGAGATAGTCTACCCAACGCATGAATGCAATGATTTTAATGATTTGTATGTAGCTTATGGAGCAAACGCTGTGAGGGCTTGTTTTAAGGAGGTGATTCATGGCTAAAAGTGATGATGAATCGCAGTTTAAAGTGACAGATGACGGCGTTTTTTGTGATGACATCGAAATTTCTGAGTACATAAAAATCGTTGGGCTGGTAAAAACT
>CADBNZ010000006.1 GCA_902796155.1 uncultured Pseudomonadota bacterium | reverse complement strand
TTTTTTCAAAAAACGGAATTAATCCGAATAAGTAATATTTTTTTATAGTTTCCCACTCATAAATTTTTAAAATCGGAATACCAAACAGCTTATAGAAAACTTTATCTTTCACATAGAACTTTTCATCACAAATTATGTGATGTTCTCTGGTAAATTTTATGAAATCTGCACGGGTAACTAAGTTGTCTATCTGCCTTTTGTCGCTTACTACACGAGTTATAGATTTATTATTTACCCAATAATGATAACATACTTTCGGGACAGTAACTATTTTTCCAGAGAAATACAAAAACCTTATAGAAAAAGGAACGTCTTCCATTGTAATTCCTTCCCAAAAAGTAAGTTTCTGCCTTTCTAACTCTGTTTTTTTATAAATTTTATTCCATACATAACAATTTCTTGGAATTTTAAACCAACGGTATTTTTCACCATGAGTTAGTAGAATCTCTTCTTTTCTGATTTCTACTTTTTTTATAATTTTTCCTGAAGAATATGTTCGCCATACTTCAGCACATGCGGCATCTGCATTATGTTTTTTGGCAGCTGTATAAAGTTTTTCGAAAAAATCTAAATCTATCCAATCATCGCTGTCTACAAAACCAATATATTCTCCTTGCGCAACTTTCATGCCGGCATTTCTTGCGGAACTTAATCCTCCATTGACTTTATTGATTATAATTATCCGCTCATCTCTGCTTTTATATTCTTCCAAAATCTCTGCTGAACTATCTGTAGAACCGTCATTTACGCAAATCATTTCCAAATCTCGAAAAGTCTGATTGATTACGCTATCTAAACAGCGCCTCAAATATTTTTCTACGTTATATACTGGGATAATTACTGAAATAGGGATCATATTTTCTTTACCAACTTTTTGTTCCATTCATATGCGGAGCAAATGCTATCTTCCAAAGATCTTTTTGGTGCCCATCCTAAGATTTTTCGTGCTTTTTGATTGCTTGCAACCAACGATGCCGGATCACCTGCCCTTTTATCGCAAATCTTCCGGTTTATTTTACACTTCAAGACTTTTTCGCAAGTATCAAAGACTTCCTTTACCGTATTTCCTGAGTTTGTACCTATATTAAAATAATCGGACTTGCCGCTCTTCTCTAGATATTTCAGCGCAAGAACATGGGCATCTGCAAGATCTTCGACATTAACGTAATCCCTAACGCATGTGCCGTCTCTCGTGTTGAAATTGTCACCATATAATTGAAAAATTTTCCCGTCAATCGCATTCAAAATATTTGGAATAAGATGTGTTTCAGGATCATGCCACTCGCCGATTCGGTTTTCTTTGTCAGCACCCGCTACATTAAAATACCTCAATACGGCACTTTTTATGCCATAAGATTTATCATAGTCCCGCAAAATTTTTTCCACCATAAATTTCGACATGCCGTATGGATTTATCGGTAACAACCTGTGATCTTCTTCTATAGGAGCGTCATTTTCTGGTTCTCCATATACAGCAGCGGTAGATGAAAACACAATTCTATTTACCCTGCCTTCTATCATTGCGGAGAGCAAATTCAAAGTTCCTCCGACATTGTTTTTGTAATATTTTTGCGGATTCTGAACAGATTCTTCAACCCGAATATATGCTGCGAAATGAATCACTGCATCTATGATATGCTTTTTGAAAACTGCAGAAATATCGTCTGCATTTTTTAAATCACCCTTTATAAAATCGATAACTTTTCCGGATTGATCGTCGATATTTCTTAAAGTATTTACCGTTTCTATATGTCCGCATTCCAAATTATCGAAAATAACAACATCATATCCGTTTGCAATTAAAGCCAATACCGTGTGACTTCCTATATATCCGGCTCCGCCTGTTACTAAAATAGTTTTCATAATTATTTATGCCTGCATTCTGTTTTTTACCGTAAGAAAATCGATCCATGCTTCTCTTTTTTGCGATGGAGAGCGCAGCAAATATGCCGGATGAAATGTTGGAAGTATCGAGGCGGAAAGCTCTTCAATTCTCGCCCATTTTCCTCTCAATTGTGTCATAGACTGCGTTGTTCGCAGCAATGCCTTACTTGCCGTCCCGCCCAAACAAACAACAACTTTCGGATTCACTAAAGAAATATGTTTTATAACATAGGGGCGAAACAAAGTTATTTCCTGCAAAGTTGGTGTTCTGTTTCCCGGTGGTCTCCAAGGAAGAATGTTAGTTATATAAACTTTTGTCCGATCAAGACCGACAGCAGCTAAAATTTTATCCAGCAATTGCCCGCTTTGACCTACAAACGGAATCCCCTGCCGATCTTCTTCTGCCCCCGGAGCTTCACCAAGCAAAAGTATATCCGCATGCTCGTTGCCGACTCCGAAAACCATATTTAACGCACAAGCCTTTATTGAAATATCGACTTTTTTCATCACTTCTTTTAATTCGGCAAGTGTATTTATTTCCGTTTTTGCATTTTTTTGAGCTACATTGCAATCGGACGCGATATCGTGAACGCCTGTATCTGCGAACCATTCTAAAACTTGAGAGATATCTTTGTCGTTTTTTTCTTGCAAGTCTGCTATCCTTCGTTTGTTCTTTCAAGAGCCGATTTAATTAGTTCCTTCGTCTCATTAATCCCATAGAGTGCGATAAATGACCCCATGCGCGGACCATTTTCTTGACCGAAAAGAGTTTTATATAACGTATTGAACCAAGATTTTAGATCTTCGAAAGGATGACGTTTTCCAACTTCGAAAACAATCTCTTGTATTTTTGCAGCGCCTTCATCACCCGCCAATTTCGAGAGTTCATCAAGCAAATTTTGCAAAGCTCCTCTCTGCAAATCCGTAGGAACGGAATACGATTTATTATCTTTTACAAAATCCTGATAATAATTTATTGCGCAACCAACCAATTTATCAAGAAACGGCATATTTTCGGGAGTCGCGTCTTTTTTGTACTTCTTTATAAAACCCCACAGGACATTTCTATCGTCCGTATTGCAGACACTAACCAAATTCAGCAACAAAGAATATGAAATATCCGATTCGCATTTCGGAGGATTACCTCCATTTATATGCCAAACGGGATTGTCGATACGCTTCGAGTCTTCCTGCGTTTCGTAATTTTTGAGATGAGTCGTGTAATCGTCGATTTGTCTTGGAATTACATCGAAATATAATTTCTTAGCGCTTTTCGGAGAAGCAAACATGAAATTTGCGAGACTTTCTTGTGGAGCATAGCGCAACCAATCGTCAACTCCTATGCCATTCCCCTTAGATTTCGAAATTTTCTTACCTTCCTCATCCAAAAATAATTCGTAGCTGAAACTTATAGGAGGCTCTCCGCCTAAAATTCTGCAAATTTGCGACGATAATTTTACAGAATCAATTAAATCTTTTCCTGACATTTCGTAATCAACATCGAAAGCCGTCCAACGAGCAGCCCAATCGACCTTCCATTGCAACTTGCAATTGCCGTCAGTTACGGGCAGTTCCGTCAAAGTTTCATCTTCGTCTTTGAAAACAATCGTACCTGCATCTACGTTATATTTCTCGATATTTACCTGCAGAACTCGCCCTGTTTTCGGTGAAATAGGTAAAAACGGACTGTATGTTGCTGCCCGTTCTTCTCGCAAAGTAGTCAACATGATATCCAAAATTTCTTGATGATGCTGTAGTACTTTTAACAAAACATCATTGAATTCTCCGCTGAAATACCAATCAGTTGAGCTTTGAAACTCATATTCAAAACCGAACGAGTCCAAAAACTCCATAAGTTTGTTATTATTATGACGACCGAAACTTTCATGACATCCAAATGGGTCAGGAACCTTAGTTAAAGGAAAACCCAAATATTTAGCAACCATTTCTTTATTTGGAATGTTATCAGGAACTTTACGCAACCCATCACGATCATCGGAAAAAGCATAAAGCTTCGTTTTCATACCAGTAAGAGCCTCAAATGCTTTTCTAACGTAAGTTGTTCTCGCAACTTCTCCGAAAGTGCCTATGTGCGGCAATCCCGAAGGTCCGTACCCGGTTTCTAAAAGCGCAAATCCTTTTTCCTTAACCTGCTTTCGGGCGATAATTTTACGAGCTTCCTCAAAAGGCCAAGATTTTGCATTTTCAAGAATAGTTTTATCAAAAATTTTCGTAGCTACCATATCGCACCATACACAAAGCGCAGATATTCTACGATAAAAATGCCGTTATTGCCAGCGGGATATGAGGAGAGCAATGGAAAACAAATTATTGATAGCGCGCACCGAGAAAGTATAGCCCGCATGCCGGAGCTGTAGGCCCTGCGAGAGTACGATTTTTAGCTTCAAAGGCTCTTCTAAAGTCCTCTTCTGTCCATTTCCCGCAACCAACCAATTTGAGTGAACCAACAATATTTCGTACTTGATGATACAAAAATGATTTTGCTGCTATAGTTATTTCAATTAAGTTTCCTTTTCGCTCGACATTTATTCGGTTAATAGTCTTTATCGGTGATTTTTGCTGGCATCCTGCAGCTCGAAATGTCGAAAAATCGTGTTTTCCAATCAAACATTGCGCAGCGGAAAGCATTTTTTTCTCATCCAAAGGAATCGGGACTAACCAAACTCTATTTGCTTCGATTGTCGGTTTTGCTCGCCTATTTAAAATTTTATAAACATATGAACGTTCAATCGCACTTAATCTGGCGTTAAAATTATTCGGGACTTTTTCTATAGAAAGCACGCTTATCGGAACACTTTGCAAATAAAAATTTACGCATTCCTGAAGTCGAAAGCAATCGATATCTTTTTCAAAATCGAAATGCGCGACTTGAGCAAGCGCATGAACGCCTGTATCAGTTCTACCAGCACAATTTATCGCGACCATTCTTTTGAGAAACGGTTGCATAGCTTCTTCAACACGCTGTTGTACAGAATCATAGCCGTCCTGTCTCTGCCATCCGTGAAATGGCGTTCCATCATATTCGACCGTGATTTTGTATCTGTTCATATAGTTATCTCTATCTCTTACAAAAATCCATTTTATTGTATACTAGAAAAGCAAGAAACATGTGATGAAATTATGAAACAAAAAATCATAGCGATAATAAATGCTTTTATATATTCAATGAGTGGCATGAGATACCTATTGAGAGAACGGACGTTTTTGCAAGAGTTGATATTGGGATGTGCTATTTTCGCAATCGAATTTTTCAGAAGTTCAACTCCTGCCCTGCGTGCATATTTGTTTAGTGCGTATGTGATTGTATTGCTTGCTGAGGCACTAAATACAGCGGTAGAAGCGACCGTCAACAGAATTGGCTTTGAAAAACATGAATTTTCGAAACAAGCAAAAGACATAGGCAGCGCCGCAGTATTTATCGCCCTCATACACCTTGGGATTGTGTGGCTTTTACCTTGGCTTATATAACAAGTTCAAGCAAAAATGTGTTTTTGTTGTAAAAAATAAACTGAAAAATATGTTGAAAACACAACCTTTACAAGGTAATATTCAAAATGGCTGTTTTTGTGCGTTTTTAATCTTTTTCGGAGATATTAAACTATGATAGTTACATGTCCATCCTGCCATAACAAATATTCGGTTCAGGCAGAAGCAATTGGCGATGGAAAACTTGTAAGATGCGTAATTTGCGGAACAACTTGGCAGCAAGAAGCTGTCTCCGAACCGCATAACGGCTCGGTTAGGGTAATGGAAACCATAAAATGGACGTTTTTTTGGTCTGTGGTTTTTATATCGCTATTCTTACTGTTCTTCGCGAAAAGCACAGTCATAAAGATCTGGCCGCCTGCATCTAGTTTTTATGATTTGATAAGCAAAAATTCTGAAAAAAAACAAAAATCATTTAAAATGAGCAATGTTTCTAACTTCTTTATTCAAAGAGATGGGAAATTGTACATGGGATTAAAAGGAGAGTTGGTTAATGTCTCAAATGAAGTACAAATCCTTCCGAGTATAACTATTTCTCTCAAAGATGATGATCATTTGCCACCGAAAGATGTTCATTTTAAGAAAATTTGGACTCATGACATGGTTTATAAAAAGATCTTACCGAATCAAAAGGTTACTTTTGAAACAGAGTTGCAAAGTATTCCATACAATAATCTGGTGTGTGATATAAAACTGGATGTTCTGTAAAAAGCAAGGCTAGGAACTAAACCATAAGGAGCAATGCTCATGAACAACCGATACATCAACATGTGCAAAGAATTTTTGTACGGTTTATATGTTAGTTGCGTCGAATTGTTTGGTATTGCTGTTTTTTTTATTGCTCTTGCGTCTGTTTTAGCACTTATTTCGTATTGTTCCGAAGATCCCTCTTT
Source organism: uncultured Pseudomonadota bacterium (assembly GCA_902796155.1). Taxonomy (GTDB): domain Bacteria; phylum Pseudomonadota; class Alphaproteobacteria; order UBA3830; family UBA3830; genus BNWE01. The sequence continues at coordinate 34,021 of CADBNZ010000006.1, read as the reverse complement.
TAATACTGCGATAGATGGTGTTACTTCAAATATGATGGCTCTTCCAGGTAGTTATTATTCCGACTTTATGATTCAGCTATTTGGTTCATCTGCCTATATTTTCTCTTTTGTGCTCCTTACTTGGGGATATCAGCTGGTCAAATATCATTCTGTAGCCTTTTATAGGGCCGTTGCATGCGTTGTCGCAATGATCTCCTCTTCAATTATGATATCTATTTCCGAGGCGCGCGTTTTCAGTGGAGGCATTGTAGGAGATTACATTCGCTCCTCCATAAAAAAGTGGATTAGCGGCTCTTCTTTCTTTTTCTGTTCCGTCCATAATTTAAGTTTCATTTTCCTTTTATTGTTCGTTGTTGGCTTTGTAATCGCTATACGCCTGAACTTTTCGAGTGTAATTGATGTTCTCGGGCAATTACATGAATATTTTGCAGCTAAGTTAAACTTTGCTGAAATACCTTCGATACCATTCAAACGTTTTGGCGATAACGAAGAAGAAAATTCAAAAGTGGTTCGAAACGAAGTAAAAGCAAAACTGCCAAATCCAAAATATAAAGAAAAAGAGTACGATTTTGTATTTCCTTCGATAAATTTGCTTAAAGAGCCGCAGCGTCACGATGAGAAAGTCGCAGAATCTGAATTACGAAATCGGGCGGATAATTTGGTTAATGTACTCAATGAATTTGGCATTAATGGAGAGATCACGAATGTTGGTTCAGGGCCTGTCGTTACGTTGTATGAGCTTAAGCCAGCACCTGGCATAAAATCATCGAGGGTTATTGGTTTATCAAGCGATATTGCCAGAAACATGAGTGCTGTTTCTGCTCGTATTGCCGTGATTCCCGGAAAAAATGCACTTGGTATAGAACTGCCGAACGTAAAGCGCCAAGTCGTTTATCTCAGAGAAATTCTTGAATCAAATATTTACAAAAAATCATCTAGCGCGTTGCCTATTGCTCTCGGAAAGGACATTGCCGGTGGGGCAATAGTTGCGGATTTAGCGAAAATGCCCCATTTGCTCATTGCAGGAACAACGGGTTCGGGCAAATCTGTTGGTATTAACGCGATGATTTTATCGCTTTTGTACAAACTTTCACCGGCAGAGTGCAAATTCATAATGATTGACCCAAAAATGCTGGAATTATCTGTGTATGACGACATTCCGCATTTGTTGACTCCTGTTGTTACGGATCCGAAAAAGGCTGTGGTCGCTTTGAAATGGGCAGTAAAAGAGATGGAATCTCGCTATAAAGCGATGTCTAAAATCGGTGTACGCAACATAGAAGGCTACAATGCAAAAATAGCTGCGCTCAAAGCAAGCGGAGAACCAATAACCCGTCGTGTTCATACTGGCTTTGATCAAGAAACAGGAGCGCCTATCTACGAAGACCAAAAAATGGATATGGAAATGGTTCCATACATAGTAATTGTTGTCGATGAGATGGCTGATCTTATGCTTGTCGCCGGTAAAGATATTGAAGTTGCTGTGCAGCGCCTCGCTCAGATGGCTCGTGCAGCAGGGATTCATTTGATAATGGCAACGCAAAGACCGTCTGTGGACGTTATCACGGGCACAATTAAAGCGAACTTTCCTACACGAATAAGTTTTCAAGTCAGCTCTAAAATAGACAGCCGTACGATTCTCGGAGAACAAGGGGCTGAGCAACTGCTTGGTCAAGGCGATATGCTTTACATGGCATCGGGTGGCAGAATGACCCGTATTCACTGCCCTTTTGTGTCAGATGAGGAAGTGGAGCACATTACACAGCATCTGAAAGAACAAGGAGAGCCGCAATACATAACGTCGATTTTAGAAGATGAAGATGGCGAAGAGGAAGAAGGGTATGACGAAGCGGCAGGAGGCGATGATCCTATGTATAAAGAGGCGGTTGCTTTGATTTTGAGAGAAGGAAAAGCCTCGACGAGTTTCTTACAAAGGCATCTAAAAATCGGATATAACAGAGCCGCTCGTATAATAGACATGATGGAAAGCGCAGGAATTATTTCTTCTGCGAATCATGTCGGAAAAAGAGAAATAATTGGAAGATGATGGTAACAAAGAAAATATTTATAATTTGTTTAGCGCTGTTTTTTATTCCATTTGTTTCGGGAGCAGAAAAAGAAATCAGTGGCGCGGATGTTCAAAAATATTTGAAGCAAGTTGAACAATTTTTTAATAACATCAGCACATTTAAATCTGATTTTATTGAAATAAGCAGCAAAGGTTGGCAGAGTTCTGGCTCTTTTTGCATGAAAAGACAACCAGCAATGTTGAAAATGGATTATACAATTCCTCCAACAAAAATTATTATAGTTAAAAATAATAAGGTCATTTACTACGACAAGGAATTGAAAGAAAAAAGCGTTACATCGGTTTACTCTTCGCCTCTGGCATTCTTTCTGGATCCAAAAGTTAATATTCGTGAGAATCTGGAAGTAATTTCATGCTTAAAAATGAACAGCATGCTAGTAATGGTTTTTCGAAAAAAAGACGATAAAGATGAGGAAAACGGCGTGGTGGCTCTGATTTTCTCCTTAAAGCCCTTTCAACTTACAGGATGGGAAATCTATCGAAATAGCGCTCAAATGGACATTGAGATACCAATTCGCGTGTATTTAAAGGAGCAAAAAATCAACCAGAAAATATCGGATGATGAGTTCAAAGGATATGACTAGAAAATAGAGAAAAGCTCATTGATTCTGCTTTCTAAAGAGTGTTTGTTATCTATTTTCAAGAAAATGTATGTTCTTTTTATAGACACCAGCGATAATATAAGATTGAGTTTTTTTTCTGAAATTGCTGTAAACAGAGCCCAAAATTTTGAATTTTTTGAGCTGAGCGAAGACGAGTTCGACGAGAATGCGTTTAGAAGGAAGAGATGTATTATGAGCTTTTTGCTCCGGAGTGAGAGAAACATTTCATCGTCGTTTGTGAGGCAAAACGGTTTTTGTATGAAGTTTTTGCAGACCCTAATGCCCCGAATCGGCGAGCACAAGGGCATCACGCGGCATATGATCCGACATCTTTTAAACTTTGAAATCATGATTTTTATTATAACTCTTTAAAATATCGCTGATTTTACCTTTGATGTCACTTTGAATTTCGAACTTCACCGTATGGCGTTTTTTCTTACCGGAGTAGTATTCTCCGCTGATTTTTCGACGGTCTTTGAATCGGAATTTCTGTCGCATCAATTAAGATTGTTTCTAAATCAGATTGAGTTAACATCCTGTTTTTATTGATCTTTATCGTGCTCGCTAAAATCGCTTCGATTTTTTATGTGACGACAGATATTCGATTCGTCGAGATCGAAAAGAATCTCCAAAAACTAAAAACTCACGTAAAATCGATAGTAAATCATAACTACCTACATAACTAATAGAACTTTGTTCTACAGTGTTTTCAGCTTCGAATTTTACACGGAAATTTTCTTCCTCCTTGGAATTTCTTCCCATTTCGGCCTTACTTTGCGAAATTCGTCTGGCTTTACCCTGGTTAATCTTGAAAAATTCTTCTTCTCATTGAATAATTTATCAAAATTTGGTATAATTGTCGTTTTTTGGTTCTAGAGTCTTGCAAATTAAAATGTGTATTAAAAATACCATTTATATTTGTTATAAAAAAGTCAGTATACTTATAATGACCTAGTACTAATATATCTGTGGATATTCCAAAAACCATGAATTAAATAGCAAAATAGAACCTACATATTAAATAGCAATACTATATAGTGCTTATCATCTCTTTTTTCAACTACTTACGCTTTTCAAAAACTCATTCAGTATAATCATGAATTGCATGACAAGAGCGTCTTCGAGAATACAATGGAATTTATTAACCCAAGTTTTGCCTGAGTGAACATCAAACGGTTTGTGCATAATCCAGATTACCACAAACATAACGCAAAATAGATAAATCGAGTATGTCATAATTTTATTTCCTCTTTCTGATTTTTGTCTCCGTGGTCTTTTGGCTTTCGATAATTTTTACTTTTGCGCCCAAACTGTGATGTTCAGGATGTTTTATTTTAAATGTTGCAGCATTCTTTGCTTCTTTTTCCATTTTTTGCTGTATTTTCTTTTGCGAGTGTTCGTAATATTTTTTGAAAGCTTCTTCATTTTCTTTCTTTATATTCGGAATGTCCAAAGTTGGCACCATTCCATGTAATCCTTTATAGAGAAGAGTCGATATTTTCGATTCATCAACTATTTGAAATTTTTCTTTTGGGATTCCCAAAGCGATAAGTACAGCAATTACTCCAGCAGGTATACATAGACCGCGTATTAAGCCGAATAACAAACCAAGCGATCTGTCCAGTCCTGAAAACATCGAATTTTTTACAGCGTCGGAGATAAAATATGAAATTATAGTCAGCAAAATCAAGCAAATAACGTACGACGAAGTAGACGCGATAAGCTGTCCTGCCATTGAATCCGGTGAAAAATGCGTTTCCAAGAATTCGTAGACATGTGGAGTTGCCATGGCTGCCGCAAAACCGCTTCCAACCCACGAAAATAAGCTGAGAAGCGTGCGCGTAAAACCGTTAGCCAACCCGAAAAGCGATGAAGCCAGCATTACTGCTATATATATGTAGTCTACTAAGTTAAAAAATGACTCACTGCTATTCATGATGTCTGCTCATTCCAAGTATTTCTATAATATCGAACAAATTTCGCACGGGCATTAGGTTAATATTGCATGATTCTTTCGGAAATTTATTCGCTGCCGGTAAAATTACGTTTTTGAAACCTAGCTTTTCTGCTTCTTTGACCCTTTCTGAGCACCTGGAAACAGAACGCACTTCTCCTGTTAATCCGATCTCTCCGAAAATGCATGTATCGTTTGGAATCGGGTTTACGCTTCTGGCGGAAAGCAAACAAGCGGCAACTGCTAAGTCTCCCGCAGGTTCAGATATTTTTAATCCGCCCGCAACGTTCAAATACACATCTCTATCTGCAAATGAGATTTTGCATTTTGTTTCTATGACTGCGAGAATCGTAAAAAGCCGGTTCAAGTCCCATCCGACAACAGTTCTGCGAGGTGATGTGAAGTAACTTTTTGAAACAAGCGCCTGGATTTCTGCAAGAATCGGTCTTGTTCCCTCGATCCCCGAAAAAACAGTAGCACCTGCAACTTCATTACTCCTCTGAGTCAGAAATAGCACCGATGGATTTGATACGCTAAATAAACCATGGCCGTGCATTTCGAAAATTCCGAGTTCATCACATGGACCGTAGCGATTTTTTACTGCTCTTAATATGCGATATGAGTTGCCGCGTTCTCCCTCGAAGTACAAAACCGTGTCGACCATATGCTCAAGTACTTTCGGACCTGCTATTGCGCCTTCTTTCGTTACGTGCCCAATCAAAAAAACAGTAGTTCCAGTAGTTTTAGCGAAATTAATCAGCTCATAAGCGACTGTACGAACTTGTGTAACTGTTCCCGGGATAGATTCAACTGTCGGACTTTGCAAAGTTTGTATAGAATCAATAACCAAAAAATCTACTTTTGATAATGAGTTGATTATTGCGTCGATATTTGTTTCGCATGCGAGCTTTACATTGGAATTATTCGCGCCTATTCGTGCTGCACGTAAGCAAATTTGCTCTGAGGATTCTTCTCCTGAAATATACACGCAGTTATGATCTTGAGAAAAAGCCGATAAAACTTGCAATAAAAGTGTAGATTTTCCTATTCCAGGATCGCCTCCGATTAAAACCACCGATCCCGGAACTGCTCCGCCGCCTAATACCCTATCAAATTCGGGAATATTGCTTAGAACTCGTTCGACTTTTTCGGCGGAATAGCTCAGATCGCTAAATTCAATTTCAGCCGTTGATGTTTTTGCGCTGCCGTACATACCGCCGAAACCTCTACTGCTGTTGCTGGCTCTGATATCTTCTACAATTGTGTTCCATTGACCGCAATCATCACATCGTCCCAGCCATTTCGGATATCTGGCACCGCATTCGTTGCAATAAAATGATCTTTCAGGTTTCGCCATTTTTTTTACCTCGCATATTGCTTTTTACATGATTTTTTTGCTTTCATCATGCAAATTAAATAGCCAAGACTATGCCATTTTCAGGCTTCCAATAGAGAAATACCTCGTCTTCCCATTGTATAGGACGCTCTGCTGCACGTACTAAGTTGGCTACGGTTGCAAGCACAGTAACTCCCGATGCCAAAAGCACGTGATATATAGACACGTCACCCAAATACACAATATCTTTCACGATCCCGTTCGTCCAGTTGTAGTCGCCCTTCGGGACAACGGTTGTAAGCACCACTTTTTCCGGACGAATCGCAACGCTTATCTGCGCTCCTACAGGAACAGAAGCCGAATGGGTAACAAGCAAATTCTTTTCCATGGCTGTTGACTTCACTATGACGTGATCTGCTTGTTCCTCAACAATAATTCCATCGAATAAATTAACGGAGCCGATAAAATTCGCCACATATTTTGAGTTCGGATACTCGTATATTTCGGTCGGACCTCCGACTTGCAAAATTCGTCCTTCTCTCATAAGACCGATACGAGTTGACATCGTCATTGCCTCTTCTTGATCGTGCGAAACCATTATAAAAGTGACGCCAACCTTTTCTTGAATATTAACGAGCTCCAATTGGGTTCGTTCACGCAATTTTTTGTCGAGAGCGGCGAGAGGCTCATCAAGCAAAACCAATTTAGGATGTTTAACAAGGCTTCTGGCGAGAGCGACGCGTTGACATTCTCCTCCTGAAAGTTGATCGGGCTTGCGTTTTTCGTATCCGCTCAATTGAACAAGTTCCAGATACGCACTTACACGATCGCGAATTTCTCCTTTTTGCATTCCTTCTTGAATCAATCCAAAAGCAACATTCTGCTCGACTGTCATGTGAGGAAAAAGCGCATAAGATTGAAAAACCATGCTGACGGGGCGTTTGTAAGGAGGCGTGTCAGTCATATCTATGCCATCGATGAAGATTTTTCCCGAGGTTGGCGATTCAAAACCGGCGAGCATGCGCAAAAGAGTTGACTTTCCGCATCCGGAACGCCCAAGCAACGAGAATAATTCCCCTCGATATATCGACAAAGACACATTATTCACCGCTACACGTCCGCCGAATGTTTTTGTGAGGTTGTTTATAGACACATAAGGACGAGCATTCGGATCTTGCCAAGGCTCTATATTGCTGAGGTGTTTCGATTGCTCTGCCATAATGCTCCTCCACTAAAAACTAACACGCAAAGAATACAGAATATTGAATGACAAAACAACGTTTCTCTTGTAAGGGATAAAACTACCTGTTTTCCGATATTCCATCTACGTTTTCTCTTGCCAAAACATGGTCAGTTGTAGCATTATCAATATTGTTATTGTTAATGCAGTTTTTGTTGTTTCTTTAAGTTAGTTGTTGAAAGTACTCAAATGGCTTCGTACCAGTACATATATGTCCTGAAAGGCGCGTCGAAAGTTTATCCCGGAGGAAAGCAGGTCCTGAAAGAAACATGGCTTTCGTTTTTTCCAGACGCAAAGATCGGTATTGTCGGTAAAAACGGCGCGGGAAAATCTACTCTTCTAAAAATAATGGCGGGTTTGGATACTGATTTCAACGGAGAGGCTTGGCCTGCAAAAGGAGCGACTGTCGGTTATCTTCCTCAAGAACCAGAATTGGATAAAAACGCCACTGTATTCGACAATATAATGTCTGCTCTCAAAGAAAAAAAAGCGATTCTCGATGAATTTGACGCTGTTTCCGCAAAATTCGCAGAAGAAATGACAGACGACGAAATGAATGCGCTCATTGCTAAGCAAGCAGAGCTGCAGGAGCAAATCGACGCACAAGGATTATGGGATTTGAACAGGACCATAGAAATCGCTATGGATGCTCTGCGCTGCCCTCCGCCTGACGCAATCGCCGGAAATCTATCGGGAGGCGAAAAGCGCCGTGTCGCTCTCTGTAAATTGCTGCTTCAAAAACCTGATTTGCTCCTTTTGGATGAGCCAACAAACCACCTTGACGCGGAATCTGTAGCATGGCTTGAACAGCATTTGAAGGAATACAAAGGTGCTGTTGTTTTGGTTACGCACGACAGATATTTTCTCGATAACGTTGTAGGATGGATTTTGGAATTAGATCGCGGTTCGATTTATCCATTTGAAGGCAATTATTCGGCATGGCTGGAAGAACGGCAGAAGCGCCTTGAGCAAGAAGAAAACGCGGATAACGACCGTCGACGCTTTTTGGCACACGAGCTTGAATGGATTCATCAATCTCCAAAGGCACGTCAGGCAAAAAGCAAAGCAAGAATCAGCGCATACAGCGAAATGTTAGAACAAGAAAACTCAAAAACATATAACACCTCGACTTTGTACATTCCTTCTGGGCCACGTCTCGGGGATGTGGTTATTCGAGCGGAATCGCTGAGTAAAGCATTTGGTGAAAAGGTTTTGTTTGAGAATTTGTCGTTCGATCTTCCTCCGGGAAGCATTGTTGGAGTGATAGGAGCGAACGGCGCAGGAAAATCCACTTTGTTTAAGATTCTCACAGGGAAAGAGAAACAAGATAGCGGCAAGGTTACTATAGGAGAAACGGTAAAAATGGCCTATGTCGACCAAAGTCGAGATGCTTTGGACGATAAGAAGACCGTTTGGGAAGAAATATCCGACTCTTTAGATGAGTTGGAGCTTGGAAAACGACGTGTTTCAAGCCGTGCTTATGTTTCTTATTTCGGTTTTAAGGGTACAGACCAGCAAAAATACATAAATCAGCTGTCAGGTGGTGAACGGAATCGTGTACATCTCGCAAAAATCCTAAAATCAGGTGCAAACGTCATCCTTCTGGATGAACCGACAAACGATTTGGATGTTGATACGCTACGGACTTTGGAGGACGCTCTTCTTGACTTTGCGGGATGTGCCATTGTTGTTAGCCATGACCGTTGGTTTTTGGACAGAATAGCGACGCATATTTTGGCATTTGAGGGAGACAGCAAAGTTGAATGGTTTCAAGGCGATTTTTCGGCCTATGAGGAAGATAAGAAGCGTTTGGGAATTAGTGAACTTATTCCACATCGCATAAAGTATAAAAAACTGTCCAGGTAATAGATTTAAAAAATGAAGAGGCAAGAAGAGAGAAACGATGATTATTGAAAAAAATATACTTTCCATAGTCGAGCAATATGATACTTTTTTCATCGATGTTTACGGAGTTTTATATAACGGCTTGTCTTTGTACGACAATACTCTTGAGACGATGGAAGAACTAAGGAAGTTGGGGAAGAAAATTATTATACTTTCCAATACGACTCAAGTATCAGAAGATGCAAAACGCGGTTATGAACAGCGTGGAATGTATGAAGGAACCCATTACGATAAGTTTTTAACATCAGGCGAGTATCTTCATTATATTTTCTCATCGAAATCACAGGAAATTTCCAAAAATTTAGGTAAGAAAATATCTTCGGTAAAATGCTTATTTATGGGAAACGCAAGTATTTTTGCGGATTCACAAATAACAAAAACCGATTCTTTTGATTGTGCTGATATGATGTATGTTGGCGTGCCACGAACATTGTATGGGAGAGTAAGAATCGATGATTTACTAGACGAAAATGATAACCCCATAAAAATTGAAGACGTGGTTCACCAAGACTGGCATAAATTACACGATCCGTTGGGAAGAAAAGGGCCAATGGAATTTGCAGCAGCATTGGAAAAATGTCTTGAGAAAAATAAAATTCTTCTTGTCGCTAATCCGGACATGTTTACGCATGAGTCGGATAGCAATCAAAAAATAGCTCCTGTATTTGCTCAGGGAATCCTCGGAAAATACTACGAAAAACTGGGCGGAAAAGTCTTGTATTTTGGTAAGCCTTATAAAGGGATTTTTGAGTTTGCAAAACAATTTACCAAACCAAACGATAAAATCGTGATGGTCGGTGATACTCCGTGGACGGATATTCTCGGCGCCAATAACGCAGGTATCGATTCTGCAATGGTTATGACTGGGGTTTCAGGAGAGTTCTTGAAAGATGAGAAAACACCGTTGGAGCAAAGGCTTGACAAACTTCACGGAGAAATTTCGTATCGAGTGTCAGGAGTGCAGGAAGGCTCAAATCGCCCGACACATCTTTTGGAAAGATTTGCGAAGTAGGATAGGCATAGGTTTTTTTAATTAAGAAAAGAAACGATGAAAACCTTAAGAATGCATGCCAAAATGTGTTTTGCTAAAAACAAAAAAGTGTTTTAAATTATATTATATAAAATGATGAACGACAATATGAGGAATAGTTCACATTAGAGTCTTTTGGATGTTGGCTATGCGACTGGAGATTTTTTTGTATTTTGCAAAAGATAAACTCCCACAAGTAGCTCTATATAGGCTCGAATATATGCAAGAATTAGTTAATAGATATTTCCAATACAAGTTTTTCGTAGAGATATTTCTGATGGAAATTGAACAATGAAAAATATGACGTAATTACTATGTTAGGTGAGTTGAGCTTGTTTGATGATTTTAAATAGCTATTGCAGAATGCGCTAAGCATGTTAAAGGAGAATAGAGCTCTTGCGAAAGTCGAAAATAGCGTTTTGAAGCTTCTGATTATCAGAGCCTAAAAAATTCCTAAAATTACTTTCGCAATGGCTATACTTTTGTAAGCTTTAGCATACCAATATCCTTGCTCTGTCAACCTAAAATGAGTTGATATAGTGGCATTTTGAACGAAAAACAAAGCCCAATAACCAAGAGGAAATTATTAAGTAAACGCAAAATCAACCTCTTTTCTTCTGAATGGGGCACAATATACAATAAATTTCAAGGAATCTCACTATATTCTTAGGTATATTCGATGCGTAACTCCTTATAATTGAGTCGATTAGCAATAACAACCAATAAATTTACAAAAAAAATTACAAAATTAACTTTTTTTTAACTTTTTTAGTGTAAAATACGTTACTTAATAATCGAAAAATATATTTACAATCTTCGTTAACACATAATCGATTATTATCATTATTAAGTTCATGAAGTAAATCGTAATACTGTCAATAATTTTTATTGTGATCCCGTAAAGATCGCAGTAGGAGTTTTTCTATTTTCGAAGCAAGGAGAAAAACCATGGAAGATTTAAGAAAGCTATGTATTTGTCTTGCAACGGGTATTCTTTGTGTTTTAAATTGTTCAGCCAGTGACAGCGATACTGCTCCTATGTCGCATTATAGCGCATCGGATGATGATTCAAACTCTGATAAGAGCATAACAGCCTTGCGCAGATCTACTACTGTGACTGTTTCCTATATAGAGCATAAGGAAGAAATAATCGCAGAAGAGGAAGAAGAGTTTAGAGGCATTTCTCCTTCTTCAAGCTTGATTCAAAAGGGAGCTCTTACGCTGACTTATAATCTTCCTTCACTAGAACCAACAGCACCGACTAAAGTAGTTTTGACAATAGACGGTGGAGGAAGCCGAGGAATCATTCCGTTATTCTTTTTGAATGAGCTCCAAAGAAGACTAAGCACAGAAACAGGACAACTGGTAGAGAAGCTGCCTATAGATGTGTATGCCGGCACATCAGTGGGTGCTCTTATAGCTACTGCTGCTGCAGCTGGAAGAGTCGATGAATTGCATCAAAGATATGCATCACTTGTAAACAAAATATTTTCTTATAGCTGGTGGAAATGGCCTTTTACAAAATTGTTTCGCGGATACGGCTATACTTCTGACGGAAGAGCTCAAGTAATTCGGTCATTTCTAGCGCCCGAAACAGAAGAGAATATAGAATCGGACTTAATAATTCCGTTTTGCTCAGCAAAAACACATGACGTCTTCACATACAGGAACTATGATGAAACGCCGAAATTCTCTTTATTCGACGCTTTAATGGCTACGAGTGCTGCTCCAACGTATTTTCCACCGCACATTTTTCAAGGACTGGACGGTGTAAGATATGAAGGAACCGATGGAGGATGCTTTGCGAATCATCCGGGTTTAATCGCTTTGCTACATGCTGTAAAAAAGTATCCTAACTCAAAAATAGTAATGATATCTCTTGGAACAGGACATTGCAGAGCAGCAGGAAATACTACAAAAGGCCTTAATTTGTTGAATTGGGCAGCTACAGTTCCGGGATTATTCACGAATTTACACAGCATAGAAACGAATGAGATCCTAACTGAGTTAGCGGCATGCGGTCTTCGTAACAATTTCTTTACCTATATAAGGATAAATCCTGTTTTGGACAGAATAGATTGCACTACAGACGGAGCTTCAATAGAACATTTGGAACATTTGGAAACAGTTGCAAGACAATCTATATCATTTGATGGACACGGAAAAGGAAATTTCGATAGAGTAGTGAATATATTGAAAGAACAAATTAGATGTTAAGATAACGAGACATTTTTTTCAGCAGATCATGTTGTTTGGAAAGTTTTTTACGAACGAAAAACAACGTGATCTGCAATTTTTTAAGGTTTTAGATTTTCATGAGGCACTTCTTGTAAGCTAACTCAGCGGTCGGATATTTTTTACTCGTAATTTCGGGATTTTTATAAAACATCGTGCACCAAGTTTTCAGGAAATTTAGACTACAGCAAAAAAGATATCATACTCCAGTATGATAGGAGAATTTTTTGAAGCTAATTTCGATGGATTGTCATGTGATTTTAAACAAGCTCCTAATTTTTTGAAATATCTTGCTACTCCAAAGAAATTGTCCAATTCGATAGCGTACCTTTTAATGGCATATTGCTGCGGAGTGATTTTTAAAATTTCATCCAATGTGGGATACTTAAACGTCGGCGGAAACTTAAATAATTTTTTATAACTTTCGAAAGATGTATTCAGCAATGTTGAAAAAGCGAGTAATTTACAATGTGTTTTAATTCTTTCGATAAATTTTTCAGCTTCAGAAAACCATTGCATACTGAGATTTGATATTGCCAAATCATAGGATCGATCGAATTCATAATTTTCCGCATCACAACATATTTGCTTGCTTGCCTTCGGAAATTTTTCAGCTGCAATCCTCAGCATGTTTTCGGAAATATCACAAAATGTGTATTCGGCATCCGGATATTTTTTGTAAAGTTCCAGAGAAACATTTCCCGTTCCGCAACCAATATCAATTATGGAAGAAATTTTCCTGTCATCTAAAAAATCCATCAAAACTTTTGCCGATTTTCTTTGAATTTCTGCAACTGAATCATAGGTATTGGCAGCATTATCGAAGCAAGTCTTAATCTGCTCTTTTAACATTAAGGAATTTCCTTTAAAAAGCGTTTTATTAACTCGAACGTTTCCTTTGATTTTGAAAAACCAAGTGTGTGATTAACCCCGTCAATGTATTTCACTTGAATATTTTTTCGATTTTCAAAATTATCCTTCAAAATTACATGTTCTACAACTTTATCTTTATGGCTTCCGACGATTAAAGTTGGTGCACCGCAATGTTCGTATGAATTTTTCATCGTTTCCAAATCTTGAAGCAAATTTTCCTTTGAAATATTTTTAAAATCGTATTGTTGATCATCTCCACATAATTTATGAAAAAATTCGAGAAAACGTAGTGGATTTTTTGCGCATTTTTCTATCATTCTATCTAAATTTTTCTGCAGCTTTTCCCTATGTGCCGGTTCATGCCCGCAGAAATTCAGAAAGCCCTGCAAGCCTACTAACGCACGAAAATTTATTCCCGAATTGTTTAATTTTAAAAATCCAAGAGAATGACCTATACCGATGTAGCATTTTTCGGAATATGCTCTAAAATTCTCATGGAAAAATTCATATTTATCATCCAATAATGGGATTAAATTTTTCCAATAACTGTGGTCAAATCCAAATCCGTGGCAGAGCAAATACATCATTATAAAACATCCAGTAAAAAATTTATGTCTTCGTAAGAGTGCGTCGCATTAAATGCCAAACGAATCCTTGGAGTCGGTGAAGTTGGTCGCCTTATTGCTGAAGTTATGATATTTTTTTTCAGCAAGCGTTCATGAACAGCCAGCATTTCTTCAGTGTCACCAAAAGTAATTGCAACAATATTCGTATTTTTTCCGATAAACTTAGTCTCTCTTTTTTTTAGCTCTTGCCTGAAATAATCGGACTTTTTTAGAATTTCCACGCGAATATCATCAAAATCCGGGAGTTCGCGCCAATTGTATTGCGCAACTCCAACGCAAAAAGGCGAAATCGCTGTAGAATAAATAAATCCTTTGCTGACTTGTATCAGGTAATCTTTCAAAATTTTCGAACATGCGACATAAGCTCCGCAAGATGCCAGCGCTTTGCTGAAAGTTCCCATTATGATTACAGAGTCATTGTCTAAGTTAAAATTCGTTGAAAAACCGTAACCTCTTTTTCCGTATAACCCTGTTGCATGAGCTTCATCCAAATACAAAAATGCTCCGTATTTGTGCGCGAGATCAGAAAGCCTTTGTAAACCAGCGATATCTCCATCCATTCCGAAAACAGTCTCTGATGCTATAAATTTTTTCGGATAATTTTTATACTTTTCTAAAATTTGTTCCAATTGACCATAGTTCAAGTGATTAAAACGTTGTAAATGCGCATTCCCTAAGCCCTGATACATGCTTGCATGATTCAATTTATCGAAAATCATTAAATAATCCAGCGATGCAAATGCAGAAATAACCGATAGGTTCGCAATATATCCGGAATTAAAAATCAATGCAGATTCAGAACGTTTATCAACAGCAATCTGCTCTTCAAAATCTTCAAAAATTGATTTATTTCCCGATAAAAGCCGAGAACCAGTACTGCCTGTTCCGAACTTTTCTATGGCTTGCATTCCAGCTTTAATAGATTTCGAATTGTTCGTCAGTCCAAGGTAATCATTCGAACAAAAATCAATTCCATTTCTGTGAGTTAATGTCCGAAATAAATTTTGCGACTTTAATCTTTTCAAATTTTCCAAAAATTCAGATTCATTAATCATTAGGTTTTTCCAAAACTATATTCAGCTTTTATTGTATGTATCGAAACGAATTTAGACGCTTTCCAATTTGCTGTTCATAGTATAGAAAAGCTAATAGAGTTTCAAATATCATTAGCCTAATTTGGGAGGTATTGCTTGAATCTCCTCATTATAAAAACAGACACAGATGGAAAAAATTCCGGCAGTACTGCCTGAATCTGAAAATTTAGCGCGGCTCTTGATGAACGCTTCAATTCCACAAAAAATCAGTTGACTTTGTCGCTCAATAGTGCTCTTCTATAAACCATCCTTGGAGAGGTGGCCGAGAGGCTGAAGGCAGTGGTTTGCTAAACCGCCATACGATTGAAAGATTGTATCGAGGGTTCGAATCCCTCCCTCTCCGCCAGTCAAACTCTTGATATGGGGTAAATTTTATATTTGTATCCAAGTATAATGAAATACAGAATCCGCTGTTACAGAGAATCGTTCGCCTTTTATCCATTTTAATTTAAGTCCATTTAGATGAGCTTCAAATTTCATTTTCAATGCCTTTTTCCACAGATTCTCTTCTCTGATCTCCAAAATTTGGTACTTGGAGACTTGGAAAGTAAAATCTCGCCAGAGTCTCTGCATCAACATTTTGCCTGTCAAAACCTGATTTTTCCGAAAAAAATTTTAGAGAACAATGTCTTGGTATCGATAAGGATTCGAACTCTCTGCTGTCTCCTCTGATTATCAGTGCTTGCAAGCCTCTCCAAACAAAAATACAGATGATACCGAGGGTTCGAATCCCTCTCGATACGAACTAATTTGCCAACTTTAATGATAGAAAATTATTGAGCTAAAGAAAAAGGCACGGATTGACGTGCCCTCTAAGTTTTATCGATATGCCTTGAGCGATTCTTACAGAATTTCCATACGCAATGCTTTAGCCATTTGCACACTTCCGTCTAAATTTTTTCAGGCAGTTTTAACTTCCGTAACTCCATTCATTTTACAACCGCATTTTTCGAAATCAGCGAGGCGGTCAATCAAATCACAAAAGCGACATGAAATTGTAAACTCTGTAGTACCATTTTCTCTTAAAGTCGCCACAATAGCTTCAACATCATCCGGCCATATTGTATCATCGAAATCAATAAGCTCTTTGCCGATTTCCTTACTTTTTTGGTAAGCAAAATATACCGTGCGATTGATTCCTGCTTCTTTCAGATAGTCCCAATTATCAAAAGGAAGCTCAAGTTTAGCGATATAAAACGTTTGTTGATCTTGCAGTGTTTTCATATTCTTGTCTCCATGTCTAAAAACTGTTTGTAATATAACTCCATTTTCTTGGTTATCAAGTTAATTCTTTGATTTTATTGCATTTTTTTATCGAACAATTTCCCTTAGCACACGATCAAAGCCCTCGAGATTCATTTTCACATTTATACCGTTATCAGCCAGAGAAACCTCGTCAAGCAGCATTTTCGAGACTTTTTGCTGCTCCGAAGGATAAAGAAAACTCCAAACCTCAGTAAGATTATTTAGAGCGGAAACGATGTTTTCCTTTAGAATTTCAGGACTTGATGCCTTGTCAGACTCGATAATCCTGTTGATGTTCATAATGACCTCAGGAGAGCTCAAAATCTTAAAAATCTCATTCAGCACCTGCTGCTCAATTTCATCGGCTGAAATAGTCTTAAACGCAGAAACACAAGACTTATTGCGCAAATGATTACTGCAAACATAATAGCGATACCGTAAGCCATGGTTATAAGCATAAGTCGGAGTCATAGCAGCTTTGCACCTTGCACACTTCAAAATTCCCTTCAAAAATGACGGCGTAGAAGTCGCATAAGCCTTCCGTCCGTCTTGGTCGTATTTTTTGAACAAACCCTGTATGCGATTCCACTCATCCTCAGGGATTATCGCTTCGTGTTCTCCTTTATACATTTCTCCCTTATGCGTTACATAGCCCTTGTAATAAGGATTTGTGAGAATTCTGCGCATATCCTTTTGCGTAAAAAGCTTGCCGCCACCATTTCGATTTCCGCTTACATGTTCACGCAATTTCGTTCTATATCCCCTACGATTCAGCTTGTCTGTAACCATCGTGCAGGATTCGGCCATATCAAACTGAGTGTAAATAAATTTCAAGACTTTTGCCCTTCCTTATTAATCACAAGTTTGCGATCCTTTACGTCATAACCGAACATCGGATACCCTCCCATCCACATTCCGAGCTTTTTCGAAGCAGCGAACTTATCCCGAATGCGTTCGCTCGTAACTTCTCTTTCGAATTGGGCGAAACTCAGCAAAATATTCAGCATCAATTTCCCCATTGAGGTCGAAGTATTGAACGACTGAGTCACAGAAACGAAACTGACGTTGTTCTTTTCAAAGATCTCAACAGTTTTGGCGAAATCGAACAAAGAACGAGATAAACGATCGATTTTATAGACTACAACCATGTCAATCTGCCCAGCTTCGATATCAGCAAATAGCTCTTTCAGCGCGGGTCTGTCCATGTTACCGCCTGAAAAACCTCCGTCATCGTAATGTTTAGAAATTAACCGCCAATTCTCATGAATCTGACTGGCAATGTAGTTCTCACCCGCCAAGCGTTGTGCATCAAGGCTGTTAAACTCCTGCTCCAGATCATCTTCACACGATTTTCTGGTATAAACCGCACAGCGTACAATCTTCTGATCACTCATTTTTCACCTCTTCCCAATAATTTTCGTTCTTGTTCAGACCACAAAAGGCTGATTTCTGAAAATACAATGTCCTGCAATAAAATATCTCGAGGAAAATCCCCCGTTACGATGGCTTTTTTTATTTTCGGACTGAGATTGTTCAACTTTAAAAGCCGTCGTACATACGCTTTCGATAACTTGTTTTTGTTGATGTACCAGTCCGCACGACCAAAATCTCTGATACCGTTTTCCCAGCGATATGCCTTCGCCAAAGCTCGCAATAACGGCCGATTTAGCTTTTTCTGCGAATCATTCTGATGCATGATTTTTGATTTAGCTGAGCCTCGCTTGACAATTTTTATCGGAATAAAGACTTCTCGTAGTATTTTTTCCTCAGGCATTAACATTCTCCGTTAATATTGAAAAATCTCAAGCCGTTCCATTTTGTTCCCGTAATTTTTTGAGCTACCGCGGAAAGTGATTTGAAAATAGCTCCGACATAGGAAAAACCTTCTTCAACAACTGTTACTTCATGCGTTTTCCCCTTGTACTCTTTAAGGATTTTCGTACCGACCATCGGAGAATACCTCTTGTCCTTATCCAAATGATTAGCTTCATACTTCAGTTTTTTCTCAGTTTCAGAATCAACTCCGCCATAAGCTAATTCCTGAATCTTGTACGCCAATTTCGGCACCATATAATTTCTCGTTCTGAATGCCGGAGGCGCATCAAACATCTTCGCCCAGAGCTTGTCCAGTTCATTCAATGATAAATTTTTCAAGCTCATAACTTGCTTTATAATCGATAGATCATTTTCATTTTTTTGAATCATTGCCATTCTCCAATTCGTCAACTTCAACTGTCACAGTTACGCTCTTTTCACGAAAGTTGTCAACTGCCAAACCGTTCTTTCTCTCTCGCTTCTGCGCTTTTACGTATCTCCGAATCGCCTGACATAACATAGTTGCTAACTTTTCCGACTTGCTTAGTCTTAATGCCATTACTTCCTTATCCCCTTCATAATTCACAAAGTTTTTGCCGACAAAAACATACATTCGCTTGTTCCCGTGAGGTGTCCATTTTTGCTGGCAGCCCTGAAGTATCTGATTTTCAGCAATGTCTCTATCGCATAGTTTCGGTTGAAACCTTTGCAGATTTCGTTCTTAAATACGCTGGTTGTGACATAATAGGTCATCGCCTGTTTTTCGCTTATATCCTGCGAGATTCGTAATACGTTGGTCAGGAAAGCTGTCCAGATCAAAAAAACGACTGCTCACGTGTGTTTCGAAGAACGCCAGCACCTGTTCCATCAGGCGTTTTTCCTCAAGATCGCCGACCCCGCCTTTTTCTTTCAGCCATAATTGAAAACATGTAAGTGCGGATTGATAAGCTTCCCACGGAAGCCAGCCTGTTAAACCGTATCTCGTAGCTAATTCACCAGCAAAACCAACAAAAATAAAGCGTTCAAACACTCGATTATTTTGGCTGGTGGGATTCTCAGGAAGATAACCGATTTTGAGACGTTTTAGCTCGTCTTTGTATTTTTCTTCAATTCGATTTTCTTTCAAAACATATTTCACAAACTCAATCGAAGGATGGCCGTAATATTTAGCTGAGCTATCTTGCAAATGCTTACCGAACTCTGAAACATCCGAAAATCCATGTAAATTTTCAAAAAGTCCGTTCGTTCGATTAATTGAGTTCGAAGGAATGCTGATAAAACGCATTTCCTGACCTGCCTTTGATTTGTTATCAACCTCTGATAAATGAGCTGCTAGATCGACTTCACCACTGGATAAAAATAACGTGCGCCAATGAAATGTTTCTCTCAAATTGCAGTCTTTTCCCAGTCGATCTTTACCTTCTCCATGCGAAAACATATAAGCAACATTCCCTGCTTTTTGCGCTGACATTTCAGATAATTCATCGAGAACTAAAAGCGAATCATTGCGTTTAAAAGCCAAACTTTCCAAAGCATTATCTGTGGCACGCCAGGTTTTGAGATATTGTGGTGAGCCGAAAATAGATGACGCCACTCGGAGACAAGTTGTCTTTCCAGTTGAACTTGTTCCAGCAAGATGAAATCCTCCGCTTTGTACGTTACATGGTTTCAGCAACAAACTCGCAAAAGCTAAGCTGGCAGCAAACATTAAACGAGAATTACCGACGCAATATATGGAGACGTTCTGAATCCAACTCTCTAAACTTCCCTTTGTGCTGAAAGCGTCATCTCTGAGATTTGTACTCAGCAGAACGTTATCCTCATTACCGATTACTTGATCAGGCCTTAAATACGCGTTTCCGCAATAGCCTGTACAGTCCACGAGCTTAACTTCCTTATTCGGAATAGACAGCAGCAAATATTCCATCAATTTGCGTTTCTCAACTCCATTCCATTTCATGATAAATCCCTTGGAAATCAGATGAACCTTTGCCTGATCGCCACCATTTGCAAACATTTTTGAAGTAATAATTGTTTCACTGAAATCACCTCGATAATCGCGCAATTTTATGAGGCGAGAAATTGAACCATCAAGTTCTCTTATAAAAGCTTCTACTTTGATATAGTCACAAATTTTTATCGTATCGTTCGTTTTATCTGACACAAAAAACAATCCGTTTTCAGACAACAAAAATCCTGCCGGAATATCATTTCGAGATTGCTGAAGTGCTGATTTCAAAATGGCATTAACAGCCTCTTTTCCTTCTAAAATGAACAAGTCATTGAAATCAGTCGGCTTCGAAGACGTATCTTTAAAACAAGGAATTACTACCTTTGAACCAGTTGCAACTGCAGCTTCTTTCGCTTTCGCAACTCCCGGATTAACACTGTTTTCGTGATAACAATCATTATCAGCAGATAAAATCATTTTTAAATTTGGATATTTCTTCCGAAGAGCTTGAGTGACAGGTTTTAAATTTCCTGAATCAAAAGCTACGACAACAGGTTCGCCTGTGCATTCATATATAGTGGCTCCCGTCGCATATCCCTCACAAATGAAGGCATTTTCAGCAAGCGTACCAATTAAAAAATAACATCCCTTTTTCCTTCCGCCGTTAAGAAAGCGTTTCTCTGAGTTTTTAGTAATAAATTGAAGCGTGCCTTCTATGTCTCTCAACGGAATTACAAGGCAGCCCTTATAATCTCTCAAGCCATGAGATAAAACCTTCTTTTTCGAAAGATACGGATGTTCAGAGGTTTCACGAATACTGTTCCAAAGATTTTCGGCTTTTTGCGCGGCATGCTCATGAACTTGACGCATTTCTTCTCCAGCTTCCTTTCGAGCTTGTATCATCTCATTTACAGCTCTTTCGAGTTGTTTGCCTTTGTAATCTTTGTTGAATATGTGCGAACTGATTCCAGTTACGAAATCACCGAAAATATAGCCTTCATCAAATTTACGCAGCCAGTAACGATTGTTCTTTCCCCAACGAACGATTCTGAAAGTCTCTGTATCCTTATTTGGAGCTGGAATATCAGCGTTTTTTAGGGCTTGCAACAGTTTGTTCATTGCAATTCTCCTTTGTATTTAGTCATTGACCGGTCAAATTGAGGCAGCCCATCCAAAAGGCATTTTTTCGTTGAATTATCAGTGGTTGAAGTTATCAACAAAAACTTGACCAAATCAGGCATGGTTTTTGACCTAAACCTGTATTTTTTGACCTGTCTGAACTTACTTCGAATACAATT
Organism: uncultured Pseudomonadota bacterium; assembly: GCA_902796155.1. GTDB lineage: Bacteria > Pseudomonadota > Alphaproteobacteria > UBA3830 > UBA3830 > BNWE01. The sequence goes on along the minus strand of CADBNZ010000006.1, from coordinate 12,728 downwards.
TTTACTTGAAATATCAGCATTTTTGTAATTGTTGCTTGTGTTGGAGGTTTTCGAAGTTAAATTTCGTATGTTATATATTAAATCACCTTCAATTAGCTGTAAAAGAGGACTTTCCAGCCATAACAAAAAATCGATTTTTTCCGAGAACAGTGCCTTATATTTTTGTAGTGATTGGTATAAAGAAATATTTTTTATATAAGAAAGTAATATATATATATTGTTAGAATGTTAGATATGTAATTATATACTGATATATCAGTACCTTTACACATACCATTACCCATAACAACCTCACGAAATCGGGCTTTTTCTAACGAATTGAATGCCTTATTGTCTAAAAAAGCGTGTTTATAGGACGTTTTCATTACGATTCTCCTTACAATTTAAACTTTAGAGAGACAAGGAAGTCCTCATCTCTCAGAGTTTATCGTTAATTTCCCTTAATTCTGCATACGTTTCTGAACCCACACATTTTGCATTTAAAAAAGCTTGGATCAGCTGAAATACAAGGCATTTTCTCATTATTTTGACTTCGTCGCTCTCCGAGTGCACTGGCTTGTATGACCTGCACCGCGCGGTCTGAATATTTCTGCGCAGCCTCAGAATCAAAGGGAATCAGTTCAAAATACAGCTCTGATGTGTCTTTATTGAGCGCAGTAAATAAGCACTGCTCAAGATCAAGATAAGCCATGTATAGTTGAACCTGAGCGAAATAAATTGGCTTTGTGAGCATCAAACCTTTCTTGGCTGTCTCCTGCCAACTTTTATGATTTAAGGTCTTGCATTCCCATAACAAGCGTGACGCTTGACCCGTTTCTTGCACTGCGCTTGCGAGTTCTTCAGTAAAAGCGCAAATTATTCCGTCAACGTGACCTTTTATGCGTCCTTCAGCTGTTGAAAATCCGAACTGCTCGCCGTTTTCATTCTTGGTTTTTAAATCAAATCCGGCAATTCTGAGCCACCCAGCCACAAGGTCTTCTAAACAATGTCCGATGTCGAAAGTTCTTAAAGTTGAGGCAGAAAACTCCGCCTCTTTTCCTTCGTATTGCAATTGGACCTTGCGCAAACAATCGTCTCCGATGCTTGAAACTCCAAGATAATCTCGCTTTTTCTGTTGTTTGTGATGTTCAATAATTTTCGCATCCAAAATTTTGTTAATCCTCTGCATCAGAGCCTCCGTCAGTTAAAAATTGCACCATTTCGATAAGGTCATACAAAGAAAATTCCCCAACTCGTTTGTCGTTTTCGTACTTTCCCAGCATGAAGTTAAACAGCGACATTGCTTTAATTTTCAGTTCGTTACTCATTGTCGTTGTCCTCCTTATGATCCAAGAAATATTTCGTAAAATACACTTGCCCCTTGCCTGTAATTTTCGCTGTCTTTGCAATGGTTACGTGACCATCGGAGTGTGTAATTGCCGTTTCGATTATTCTGAACAAACCGAGATTCATTGATTTTTGAGTCGGCACATTATGATCACTGCCTTTTCTGCGAATCAAAAAGCCGTCATTGCGAAGTCTCTCGAATAAGCGATTCTGCCCGATCTCAATCCCGTTTCCCTTTAAAATTTTTGCCATTTCACCGATTAAGATGTGACAATCAGAGGCAGAAACTGCATCCGAGAAAATAATTTTCGGCTTGTCCTTTTCAATCTGATTTCGTAATAGCTCTTTTTCTCTACGCTCTTGTTGTAAAGTGCGAATGAGTTTCACCCAAGTGTCAGGATCACTCATCAGCTCTTCCATTTTTGCGGATGTAATGTAAGCTCCGTGTTTCCTGATCGAAGGCAGAACCTCATGCGTTACCCAGTGCATAAACTTTTTCGCTTCAGGTTTATCGGAACGAAAGATAACTTTATAAAGTCCTGATTCATTAATCAGGGTTAATCCACGATTAGGTATTTCAAACGATGTATTTCTAACGTCACTCAAAGTTACATTAGACTTTTCATCATCATCCAGACGCTCTGCGACTTTTCTTGAATTACTCAAACCCAATTTAACTGTCGTTCTGACTTCATTGTTTTCATAATTAAAAATTTTCAGTTCACCGTTACTCATAAAAAATTCTCCTACAATTCGGTTCATAAATTTTGATAAAACTCAGGCGTTACGTTATGAATCCAAACGTATTAAGAGTTTTGATCAATTGTTTTTCTTTGTTGTTTCAGCAACCCTTACGGCGGAACTAATTTAAATATCATTTTCAATCTCCATTGATAATCTTGCTGAACACATTCTGTCTTAGACACATCGGATCGACTCCTGCCCAATCACAAACGTATCTGAAATCAGGATTGTTCTCGAAAATCCAGCGGAATGCGTCTCGCCGTTCTTTATCTGTTCCACGAAATAAATCTTCGACGGCTTGATCGCTTGATCCGTTCATAAATTCGGCATACGCGAAATTCTCTGGCGTGATTATTGCAATCACTCGATTTTTATCCTGATACTGACCGCTCTTGTCGTGTTCCACTCCAACTTTGATGACAACATCGAGATTATTCAGTTCATCGAATGAATTAATTTTTCGGGCAGCTACCGCGATTTCTGACACGTCTTTCGGATTAATTCCCTTGGCTGATTCAAGAATCGCTCTGATGCGCGCTTTCCCCATATTCGTCCATCGATCAGAACCTTCAAGCCCGATTTTGTCGAAGATTTTTCGTTTAGCATATTTTCCTTCGAGGATTATCCATTCGCAGTTTAGGTAAGCGGTATCACCATTTTTGCTGCGAGTAATAAAATGATCCGTTTGGTCGTTCCCTGCTTTCAAAACCAATCGAGCTTTCGCAATAGTATTCGCCGGAATTAAATCAAAGCTGTTTTGTGATTCTGCGTAGTTAAAGTCAATCATCGTTATTCTCCTTTCTTATTTGCTGATTTTATTTTGGCTAAAAGTTTTCCGAGATGAGCTTCCTCGATTTCATCAAGACACCCTGAACGATCTTTCGCCGGATACATGTTCGCATTAAGAGTGTGACACACGAATTTCCTTTCAAGATTTCCTGATTCACCTTTCATCGGCACCATCGAAATGACCTCATCTAATATCCCCGGCAACTCAAGTGTCGTTTTTAAACCTTCAATTTGCGGAATCCATGAGGCGCGGTTGAAGTCGTCCACTTTCTGATCTAACAAGCCGACAAAAATAACATCTTTGTCAGGAATATGCTGAAACTGGCTCAGCCAAGAACTCATTTCTGAAGCTAACAAACCATAAGCAGCTCGCGTATCAGGTTTCCCTGATTTGTCCGAAAACGATTCAGGCTGATTTTTGCACCACGCAAAACAGATTTTTGAAGCAATCGTAATTGAATCGATGAAAATGCATTTATATTTCGTGAAATCACAATCCTTGAATTTCGCTTTTGCTGTTTCAAAATGCCTCTGACCATAAACTGCTTTCGAAGCCGGATTTACACCGCCAATTAAACAAGCAAGGTCGCGAGCATCTTCCCATGTGCGAACAGAGATTGAGTCTCCATTCCAATCTTTGACTGCTAACAAGCCAGCTTCAAAATCCAAACAAAGAGTTGGTTCAGAGAGTGTTTTTAGAAGTGATGTTGTGCCGGTATCTTTATTTTCATCACGCAGCTTACTTTGCACCGTTTCTGAAAAACGCAGGTTCAATGCGTCTTCAAGCTTTTCCTTAAGCTCCTTTGTATGATTCACCAACTTTGCGACCTGATCACTCAAGTCTGCAAGGTCATAAACCTCTAGTTGGCTTAGTTTCTTCACGTCCATGGTTTCAATTACAGATAAATTTTTCATAATAAATCTCCCCTTTAACAAGAAATCTGCTTCCTCAGGTGAACGTTCACGAGTACGAAAAAATGTCCGAACAAATTGCAAATCCCGATAGATACTCGCTTTCGATAAGTGAAGTATTTCAGCAATTTCCATGACGGAGCATTGCCTCAACGAACTGCAAATCAGCTTGTATCGATTCGGAAAACTCTCTATCGCCGTTTGTAAATCAATCAGATCAGTCGATGCGAACGACGTGTCCGCAATGTCCCCCTCCAATTGATACGTATGCAGCCGATGAGAATTGCGCTTCAAAATGTTCTTTCCTGCACAGCTCAGAATTCTTCGCAAAAAATGATCGTAATCTCCCAGATTCGGACCGAAATTGCGCATGCCCTTTATGACATGCAACATCAATTCCTGCTCGATGTCCTCCAAATCTGCATTGCGATTTTTAATGCTCAGCTTCTTTGCAAGGGCCTTTACATTTATCACTATTCTCTCCTCTATTTCCTCGTAATCGTTCATGCGATTCACCTTAAAACCGATGAAAAGTATGCCTGAATTTCCTTCGGAATTCCGTTCCCCCTCCGAAAAAGTTGTTCCCTTTGGTATTTCTACCTATAAAAATGCGAGGATTTATGCGATATCCTTTCCAAGATTCCGCTTCAATTATTTCTATATCAAATTGCTTTTTAGCTGACTTGCGGATTTTGTATATTGCCTTTCGGATTTGCGCTTCATGATCATTTAAAAACAAACCTCTTTTTCGAAGATGAGCGTTTATTTCACGATTCGAAACATAATTTGCAACACTACATTCAATTACACTGTCGGAGAAATTGTGAAGCAAAACACGGAATATCATAAATTGAAGCTCTGCCTTTTTATCTATGAATTTTCTATTGTTTAAATAAATCCCCTCTGCACTGACAGAAACGCGAGGTTCATTTCCGGTAATCAACAATGATTTTAGCTTATATAACCAGCAGGTTATCTTGCTTTTTAACGAGTTAATAAATTGAATAGACTTTATTTTTTTAGACATAATTACTCCTACTTTGAAATATAAAAACAACAACTTTATATTTAAATTTTAACTAAAAATTAACTATTTTAAGGATTTTTTTATGACCGAACTGTCTCAAAAATGTGGCTCAGAATTGATTTTCAAAACATTTAAAACAAGCAATTTAATCGAATACGCTCGCAATCCGCGTAATAACGACGCAGTGGTTGACAAAATGGTTGGCTGTATCAAAGAGTTTGGATTTCGAATTCTGATTCGTCGCCAAGAGTGACGGCAATGTGGTTGACGGTCATTTGAGATTGAAAGCCACACGGCAATTGGGACTCGAAGAAGTGCCTGTCGTGAATTAAGACGATTTGTCGGAAGCTCAAATAAATCATCTCTCCACGTAAATCCAGCATCTTAAGCGCAGTAGACTACCAAAATTTCGAATAGAAGGAATTATAATTCCCTGAAACTCGTCGTAATGTCCGTTAATTGTCCTGCGATTTAGCTTCAGGATTTTTACTACTGAATTTGTCGTTATGTCTTCATTGAAATATTTAATGATTGATCTTGTAACTGCTTAACTTACCATACCTCATCCTTGTACCCCATATCTTTTCCAAAATTCTGATCAAAAGTCTTATTTTAAATAATCAAGTATCTTTAAAGCTTCATTCGCGTGTTTTTCTATGCTGTAGTTTTGGCGAACATAATCCCTTAAATTATTGGCTATAGAACTTGCTAAGCTATGATTTCTAATCAATTTTACAATGGCTTCTGCGAAATTAAGAGCTTCATCTGCTATAAGTATATTTTCTCCATTTTTCACTGGGATTCCCTCTGCTCCCAGTGTAGTTGAAACAACAGGGATACCACAAGCAGCAGCTTCAAGTATTTTAAATCTTGTGCCTGATTCAAATTTTAGTGGCACGATAGCCACGTCTGCATTGCACAAATAAGGCAATACAGAATCAAGACGACCGGTAATTGTAATATTGGAATCATTGATATCATATAAAGTTTCTTTACTACCGTTTCCTATTATATAAAAATGAATATCAGGAAGTTCTGAACGCACAATTGGCAAAACTTCCCTAATTATCCATCTTGCGGCTACATCCATTGGCGACCCTGGACCAAATGAGCCTGCCAAGTATATATTCGGCCTTTTAAAACCAAGCGGAGGTTTTACTTTATCATGGTAATTATTTATATCTAATACATTCGAAAATAATTTTATTCTGGATTTATCAGAAGCTAAACTTTTGTAATAATCTGCATCCACTTCAGATACAGCTGTTGTAACATCGCAAAAATTTACCCATTCTCGTTCTTCTTTCTCTTTGATATGACCTTCCCCTTCTATTCTTAATTTTTCTTGATCACTGTTCGCAAAGGGAAGTCCTCTTAATACAAAGCGAGACCACACACTATCTGTGTCACAAACGAGTTTTAATTCCGGAGCTTTTTCTTTTATTTCCTTCATTAAAGCATATGATACATTTCCTAAGCCAAACCATATTACATTAATGTCATTCTTTCTTGCATACTCTATTATACAATCGGCATCTGACCTTGCGCTATTCAAAAAAAACCCTTTTACTCTATTAAAGAAAGAGTTCGTAGAGTTATTAGCTGTTGGTGTATAAACAAGCTTACGACATATGTTCTTATAAAACATTTCAGCCTGTTTTCCTCCAATACTTTCTCTTGAACTCCTTACTAATAGATGCAACTCACTTACGCTATTTAGCGCTTTTATTGAATTTTCTATTCTCAAAAACGGTCCGCCAACTGCTGGATGCCTTAACCAATCAGATATCGTATACAATATTTTCATTTTTTATACTCATAATCTATTGTTAAATGCGACAAATACCTATAGTATTATAGGATATTTTTTAACATTTTCAATAATAAAGAGCATAACTATCAAAAGGCTTTTTATAGCTGGTAGTTCAGGGGTTGTGGGAAAGTATTTTATGGAGTATCTAACTTCTGTGTCTCCAGAGACCAAAGTACTTGGGACATATTGGAAAACGCCCATAAAATCCAGAAATAAAATGTTTAAGTTTCAAAAGCTGAATCTTTGTGATAAATATGGATTAAGAGATTTGTTACAAAGATTTCAGCCCACTCATATTTTACACTTAATGTCCATGAGTTCTGTCGGAAAAAGTTGGATCGAACCAGCAGAAAGTTTTATCAATAATACCAACATATTTTTAAATTTAGTAGAATCATTGAGAATTTTAAAAATAAATGCAAGAGGGCTCATCAGAAGAATATGGTGGATTACATGACATAATGCCATTAAATGAGAAAACTAGCGAATTAAAAGTTTGTAGTCCCTATTCTATAGCAAGAATTAGTCAAGAGATGATGGCCAAACTATACTGTCGCGACTATGGCATAAAAATTACAATGACCAGATCTTTTAATCATATAGGTCCCAGACAAGCTACGACATTCGTTATTCCGTCTATTATAAAACAACTTATATTAATATCACATGGAGAATGTAAACAACTATCCATCGGGAATATAGATATAACAAGAGATTTCCTCGATGTACGAGATGTTGTTAAAGCATACTATAAGCTTTTAAAATATGGCAGAAATGGAGAAATTTACAATGTATGTTCAGGTATAGGAAGGCAACTAAGGGAAATAATTAATTATGCTTATGCATCAAAAAATCTCAACATTTCTCCTAAAATAGTATTAGATAAAAAAAAGTTACGTCCAAACGACATACCAACTATTATTGGAGATAATACAAAGCTAAAAACCGAGCTTAATTGGTCCCCACAAATCACCATTCAGCACACCTTATCAGATATGATAACTTATCAACAACGTATTCAAGTATGAGATATAGATTTTAATTACATTCTTTGCAAATTTTGAGTCTAAAATTTCTACCTTCTTCTTTTATTCTCTTATATGCATCTATATGCATCCGATTCCACTATCTCTTTGATAGGAGTAACAAAAGCATTTCCAAGATTTATTTCTCCTAACTGATCATGGCAGCATATAGTAAACTGTCCATTAAACAATATCGTATCAAACTGAAAATCGCACGATTTCACTTTTGTTTTTATTGCTTTATCTCTTTTTGATTCATCGTATGTAAATCTTAACTTATCTCTTATTTCATCACAAACTACATCACCAAAAAATATATTTGTCTCTTCCTCACTCATGGCATACGGTATAGGAAAACACGTCGTATAATCTAATATGCATGAAGGTCTTCCCCCAAGTTTTTCGACAAATTTTGGAAGATCTTGCAATTGATGATAGTTCTTTTTCGTTGGATTCATTTTTACCATTACTGGTATTCCATTGCTCCACAAAGTACGAAGATTGTTTGTAACAAGTTCAAAATTGCTATGGCGCATGACCCTTTCATGAACTTCCTTTGTTACACCTCCAATATTTACAAGAATAGAAATATTGTATTTCTTAAATTGATTAACATCGATTTCCATACTTAAGTTAGAATTTATGCCTCCGTTGGGAATCTCATTCTGTTGCAGAATTTCACAAAACTCCCAAAAATCGGGATGAATTAATGGTTCTCCTCTAAAGTATGGCTCCACTACATAATTTTGCTCTTTCAAATAATCTTTATTCCGTTCGATGATTCCTCTAAACTCTTCTACAGACATCATCCCTCGATTAAACTTATTAAAGTTTTGCATTGAACACCAAACACATCTAACATTACAAGCTGAATTACACTCTATTATTAAAGTTCTCCGGAGAGATTCCTGATTGTTATCTTTCTTGAATAAATTCCATAATTTCTTAATTATTCGCATAAAAACACACTCCTACTATTTCTAATACTACTTTTCAAACACTATAATTTTCCTGCTGTCAGGATGAGAGGAATAAACAGAAAAATTCTGAAAGTAATTTCTTCCCTCCTTTATAAACACATCGATACTATAATTATTTTCGGAAAAATCTTCAATATTTCTGAAAAAACTTGAATCTTTAGATTTTTTCTCTGCTACTATTAGCTCATCATCGAGGGTTACGACCTCCAAAACGAGAACTTTCATCGTTATCTGAGCAAGAATCCGCATTACTTCAGCAACAGATATGCCAATACCTAAAACTAAATGATGAACGAGAGCAAGGCACAGAGTCATATCGCATTTTAAACGATTAACCGGAGCTTCAAACAAAGGATTATTTCCAAAATCCCTATTCTTGTAAGCTTCGTCATCATACCGAGCTCCGAAATAACTTTTTTCGAGATCTTCAAAAGCAAGCTGCAAGGGCGTTATATTAAGCTTTCGTTCTTTTGAATGTAAATAAAGATTATCAACGCAGCTTTCGTCTATTTCAACGGCAACCACATGAGCTCCCATCTGCGCTGCCATTAATGAAAACCATCCTGTATTCGCACCGAGATCTAGCACTGTTTTTGGTTTAAACTTCTCTATTGCCTCACAAACGATCTTTTGCTTAGGCAACCAAGCCTTCCTGTCACTCAAGCTGAAGTCTTCTCCTTTTGAATTATAATATGATAAGTAGCCGCTATTTTCGGGCGTTACGGGAATTTCTTCTATACACTTCAATAATTTTTCGCAGAGTACTTTAAAATCTTTTTCACTTTCAATTAAACGCTTGATTGCCCCACACCTATTACAATCTTTTCTTCCGAAGATTTTCTCTTTCATTTTTTGAAGCAAATTTTTTGGAGGTAAAATGTCATTCCAATGAAGATCTATTCCTTCTATATTGTTACAGGTCCGTTCTTTTAGCATAAAACGCGCTTCTTCATACTTATGATCAGCAAAAGTCAAAAACGGTATAATAAAATATGGCACAAGCATCTTCTCAATTATATTAATTCGAGGATCTATTCGCTTGGTATCAATATCGAACAACCACTTTTCGTCTTTTAAATTTTCTTGATTTATTATTGAAAGAAAATCGACAAAAACCGGCTTTGTACCATTAAATAAAATATTTGTTGGTATTGCATCCTTTAAAATATAGCCATAGTCGTCCAGCCTTAGGAATAAATCCAAATGAAACAACAAGGCGTCTTTAAACATATTGGCAGTCCATTCATATGGATACGTAATCAGATACTTTTTGTGAATAAGTTCCTGAGCCGATGTATTCAATATTGTTTCTACAAAACCGAAATCGTTACGACAATTTTTTTTATAAAACGAGTAAATATCTTCTATTTTTTTCATATAGATCGGTGTTATTCTTCTTATAACACAGTCACCTTTGTCAAACACAAGTCCATTATTATCATATCCTATTAGCATCTTCTCTATTGACACCTTAATCTCCGAATTCTCTAGCATATGCTAATTCTCTGTCATGTAAAATGACTTCTTCTCCATGCGCAAGGCAATTACAGACCTTGTTAACGTAATCACACATAGTTTTGCGAACTTTCCAAACTTTTATTATATTTCCTTTATATTCTACATGCGCTCCAGGATACGGTCTCGCCAGAGCTCTTACAAGATTATAAATTCCGTCAGAGGTCATACGAAAATCAATTTTCCCGTCCGCTATTGTTCTTTTTCACCAAATATTACCATTCTGATCTTTCTGAGATATTCTTTTAATGCTACCAGTATTAAGAGATATACATATCTCTTTTATCTGTTCCTTGGCTACACTTGCTATTTTTTGATAAAGAGTCATTGCATCATCATTCTGCTCAATATAAACCTTAGTTTGAGAAATAATATCGCCATTATCGGCCTTTTCATCCATGAAAAAAAAAGTTGAGGCCGTTTCTTTTAACCCTAAAACAAGCGCCCAAATTAATGGATGACGCCCCTTATTCTGTGGTAAAGCTGCAGGATGATATCCAATAACAGGACAAAAATTAAGAATTTCTTGTTTTATCAAATTTGACCATCCCATACAAAAAATATAATCCGGCACCAATCCTTTTATAAATTCCACGCAATCTGATGCATTTATGTCTGTTGCGTAAAAATATTTACAACCATCTATTTCCACGTTCTTTAGATCGAAAAAATCACTATTAAATTTAGATTTATTCTTGGTAATAACTCCCACTACTTTAACATTTAATGACATCAACTGTTGCAACATTAAGCGCAAAAAATCAACGCATCCTACGAAAACGATTCTTAACAAAACCTCTCTCCAATCGCATAAAACTCTTTTCTCAAAATACCTTTAAGATTCATACTCTTAACAATATCAACAATACTATCTGCCGTATTCGGCATACTATACGGATTTATAGTATTAGAAAAATCGCTCATATATAATTTTTCTATAGCATTAACTATATTGGAAGTTAGACATGGACAACCTATAACGGAACTTGCGCGAATTCTACCATCTTGTCGGCATCCTATATTAACTGTACCTATATTGAAACTAGGAGCTTCCGAAATTCCACTGGATGAATTGCCAACGATCCCATCAACATAACGCATAATCGATAAATATCTTATATGACCAAGAGATTTGTAAAACACTGCATTTTCATGTTCATTTACGAAATTCATAATTTTACTATAAACATTACCGCTACCATTTTCAGCTCCTGGCATTGTAAAAATTAAATTGATTTCAGAAAAACTCCCTAGTGCTCGCAACAGTTCATCAACATTTTCATTTGCATAAGCGACTGGATGATATGTGATGAGTAGATTTTTATCCCCTAATCTAATGCCAAGTTTTTCTTTATCTATTAATTCTGTTTGTTTGATGTTTTCTACCCCTAAAGAACCAACATTAAACACTTTATTTGGATGTTCTCCCAATTGAATTACTCTTTGCCGATATTGTTCACATGAAGTGAAATGTATATGACTCATTTTCGTAATCGAGTGACGAATTGCTTCATCAATTATCCCGTACGTACTTTCTCCGCCATGAATATGCGCAATCGGAATTTTTTTTAACATTGCAGCGATAGCTACCCCTAAAATCTCATATCTATCTCCTGACAAAATAATTATGTCTGGCTTTATTTCAGCAAAAGCCTTAGAAAATTCTTCAACTGCCCTCGCAACAGCATGCTCAGGAAACACTTCTATCTCAATATCGATCTCTTTTAAAATAGGAGACTTAATTTCATCAATTGTATGACCAAATTTTTTTGATAAATGCGTTCCACTAACCAATAACTGCAACACAAGATCTTTATCTTCATCGATTTTTCGAATTAAATTAGATAATATTCCATATTCAGCCCTTGTGGTAGTAACAACGCAAACTTTTCTCATTATATTCTCTCATCTATCATATCGTCTTCGTTGTAATCATGCGTTGCCTGCTTTCCAAGTACGCTATCCCAAAGCATAGGTGACAATCCTGTCGCAGGACGCTTTGTGGTAATGTTATCGTCTGTAAATACTTCTCCATAACGTATTGCGCATTTTGCGACAATAGATTTTCTAACGATATCAATATTTTTTATTTCACTTTCAGTAGGCCTTTTAGTCCCATCTCCTGAAATAGCATCCTCCACATGTCTGATAGCCGAAACCATTTGTCGCAATTCGTTCGGTTCCAAAGATGCCTTGTGATCCGGACCTTTCATATTTTTATCAAGTGTAAAATGCTTTTCTATAATCGTTGCGCCACGCGCTACGGCTGCAATCGGAATTTCAATTCCGTTGGTATGATCTGAATACCCTACTTCTACTTGTAATTCTTGTTTTAACGTTTGCAAAACTCGCAGATTGACCTCCTTATACGGACAAGGATACTCTGTCGTACAATGTAACACAGCTGTTTCACAATCCCGTAATATCTCTAAAGCGATTTTTATTTCATCCAATGTAGACATACCGGTCGAAAGAATTACTTTACGTTTATATGAATTAATTCTACACAATACGGCATCACATCCTGCATCTGCAGCTACATCGACCAATTTTTTAGCAATTTCAAGAGAACCATTATGATTAACTCCAGCTTCTGC
>CADBNZ010000005.1 GCA_902796155.1 uncultured Pseudomonadota bacterium | reverse complement strand
CTGAGTCTACTTTATCCAAATTTTCAGTACTTGGTATATCATCGACTTTGATATGAATTATCTTATGCAAAAATTTTTTAAACCTTGCTTTATTTTGTTCAAAGTAAAAAGGTTTGTCTATTCCAGTATGCGTTTTAGACATTTCTACGATTACAAATTTATCTACAACTTCGTCCAGTACGTTTAATCTGATCTCAAGCACGTCCAACTCATTAAAAAAGGGAAAACAATCGTATACCATAGGCTCAGATTTTACTTCCGCTGTTTGAATCGAGAAAAACGCGATGATTACACACAAAACGAACTTTTTTTAACATTCCTGTCTCCCTTTTTCGATAAGTTTCGCTTTCTTCAACTCTTCCAGATTCCGGCAGCCAGTGCAGAACATCGCTGTTTTTAGCTCCATGGTAATTATTTCCATGAAATTTTCGCACTCTGCACGAGATTCCATTATTTTTTGCAAAAACGCACTGGCATTTCCGCATAAATCCGCTCCGAGAGCTATGGATTTCGCCATTTTTACGCCTGTATTAACTCCTCCGCTGGCGATTATTTTCACGTTCTTTTTAATGCTTTTCGCTACAGATTCTATGCATTCTGTTGTCGGATTGCCCCAATCTCGAAATGAATCAGCGGCAGCATGCAAAACAACATCGCGTGAGGCTTCTTTTTCAATGGCGCTCCAAGAGATTGAGCCTGCTCCAGCAACTTCTACGGCATATACTCCGGCGTCTGCCAATTTTTTCGCAACAGAAGCGGAAATGCCACAACCAACTTCTTTCACAATTACAGGGGCGTCTAATTTATCGCAGACTTTTTCAATATTCCTTAGTAAATCTGAGAAATTCGTTGTGTTACTTCTTTGAAAAACCTCATGCAGAGGATTTAAATGCAAAATAAGCCCGTCTGCGTCGATCATATCAACAGCTTTTCGACATTCATCAACTGTAAATCCATAATTCAGTTCGGCAGCTCCAATATTCGCAAGAATCAGAGTGTCTGGTGCGTAAGGGCGGATTTTAAACGATTGTTCTAACGATGAGTCTCTTAAGGCGCATGTCTGACTGCCGACAGCAAAACCGACTCCGTAGTCATTTGCTAATCCTGCCAGAGAACGATTGATTTTTTCGCTTTTACTGCCTCCGCCTGTTAAGGAAGAAATTATCAGCGGCACCTTCAATTGCCTTCCCAAAAATTTAGTCGACGTATCTATTTCGACAAAATCTATTTCAGGAAGAGCGTTATGCTCAAAACGATAATTATCAAAACCGGCATCAGTTAGGCATGATGCTCTTTCGGACAGCGCAAATTTTATCTGCTGATCCTTCTTTAATGAAGCTTTTTCCACAAAAATCCTCGCGTAATCTACTAACTTTCTTTTTTATGGCTGCTTGTCTGCTAGTTCTTTATCAAACATCAAGACGCCTAAGTCAGTAGACTGCATTTTTCGAAGTCTATCAAGTAGGTAAGTTGCAAAAGCCTCTTTTTCTACTTACCTGTCGACGAACCACTTTACAAAATTTGCGGTACCATGGTCTTTTTCGGCTATTGAAATATCAGCTATTGCAGCGAAAGCCGTTGTAACGCGCTGCTCTATTCTTACTACTTCTTCGAATATGTGAAGAGGAGCTCTCCAATCGTGTTTTGGAACAGGAATAGGCAAAAATTTGATTTTGGCACCACGCAAAAGAATGTGATCGAAAATTTTTAAACTCCTTTCGATTTTTTCTTCGAATTGAGATCGAGCCCATTTTGCGCACCCGTTCAATCCCATGTCCGAAAAGACTCCTGACATCGATAAAAATGTGTATGCGGTTGCCATTTCATCAGTGACTTGCTTATTCAAATTTTCGAAAACTCTTTTTCCGATATTCGTAGCCATTCAAATCCCCTATTTTTTACTTACTAAGGTATATTTCCAATATAAATGATGCTCCTTATTGATTAAAAAAAAGTAAAATAATGAAGAAAGAAGCAGAAAAATAACCTTAAAATGATATTTCACAAATTATAAAATTTAACACCTATTAAAATCTGAGATTATGTGGTAAAAGTTAGCTCGCAAAGGCATGGATTTTTCTAATGAATAAAGAAGAAGTAAATGAAACCGTAAAGATGCCCATGACGGTATGGATTCTCGGTGCGGTTAGCTTTTTTTCAAACTCTGCGGCAGTGGTTATTACAGCATTAACACCTGAATTTATAATACACGTATTGGGCTCTACAGCTGCTGTTTTGGGCTACATAAGAGGCTTTTCAGAGGCTTTGTCTTACTTAGTAAAACTTTTTTCAGGTGTCATAAGCGATTGGATGGGGAAAAGAAAAATCCTGATATTATGGGGCTACTTGTGTGCGGCATTCGCCAAGCCTATGTTCGCATTGTCGCAAGGTCTTGGGCTTTATGTATCAGCTCAGTTGCTTGAACGTGTCACGAACGGTCTAAGAGATACACCGCGCGATGCTCTTATTGCGGATTGCACACCAAAAGAATTGAAAGGAGCGGCATACGGCATTCGCCAAACAGGAGCTTTTACCGGCTCTCTGATTGGTTCTATCGCTTGCTTTTTCGTTCTCGCAAATTTCAGAGGCAGCTCGGGAGACAGTATTCGCCTCGTGTATTTACTGGCCTCTATTCCAATATTTATGGCCGTTTTACTAATATATTTTGGGATAAAAGAGCCAAAAATTATCGGCTTGCAAAAAAGAAGAGGCTTTCCGATCAGAAAATCAGATATCAAAGAGCTTGGCGGGCGATTCTGGTTTTATATGCTCGTGTGTTTCATATTTATGTGTGCGAGATATAGCGAGGCGTTTCTTGCTTTGCGAGCGAAAGAACTTCATTTGGAACTCAAATTTATACCGCTCGTGTTGGCTCTTATGTATTTTTTCAACGCTCTGACATCGAGAATTGTCGGAACATGGTCGGATAGGCGCGATCGAAAAGTGTTTTTGGCGTTTGGATTCTGTATGATGCTTTTGTCGTGTGCCGTGTTGGCTCTTGCAAAGGAAACTTGGCATGTGCTGTTTGGTGTAGCAATATACGGAGTTCACTACGGAGCGACGCAAGGCACTTTCTTTGCCATGGTCTCAGATTATGCTCCGCCTCAAATTAAAGGCACTTCAATTGGCATATTCAATCTGATCTGTTGCTTTGGTATGTGTATATCAAATGCTCTTACAGGTAATTTATGGACGATATACGATGCCGAAGTCGCATTTTCAGTCAACGCTTTGATAACTTTAATCGCAACTATATGTATTATGTTCATCAGGCCAAGCCATCACGAAGACAAAATAGAAAATAAGGTTGAGAAACAGCAATGAAAGAAGAAATAAGAAAAACTCTTGAAGCTATCGAAAGCAGCTTGTCTTTACTTCGGAGGTTTCTTTGAACCTGATTCTTTGAAGGCTCAAATTGACGAAATTTCGAAATTAGCGGAATCAAACGATCTTTGGAATGATCAAGAGCACGCAAAGACGGTTATGAAAAAGAAAGCCCAATTAGAAGGCGAATTGGAGCGTTTTCAAAAAGTAGAAGCGCAGTTTTTCGACTTAAAATCCATGCTCGAAATGGCAGAAGAGGAAAACGAGCCTCAATTAATCGAAGAAACGGAAAAAGAAATCCAAAATCTGCATGAATATATGAAAATTTATCAGCTTGAATGCTTTTTTTCAGGAGAGGCAGACAATAACAGCTGTTATCTTGAAGTCCATGCGGGAGCTGGTGGCACTGAAGCGCAAGATTGGGCGCAAATGCTGCTGCGAATGTACTCACGTTGGGCTGAAGATCACAAATACTCAACGGAAATTATTGAGGAAAGTTTTGGAGAAGAAGCTGGAATCAAATCTACAACCATGAAAATCGATGGAATAAAGGCGTATGGATGGCTGAAAAGCGAATCAGGAGTTCACAGGCTCGTCCGCATATCTCCGTTTGACTCAAACGCGCGCCGTCATACCAGTTTTGCTTCTATCGGTGTGTACCCGGTAATTGACGAATCTATTCACGTGGAAATAAACGACAGCGATTTGCGAATCGACACATATAGGTCGTCAGGAGCGGGCGGACAGCACATTAACAAGACTGAAAGCGCCGTTCGAATAACCCATATTCCGACGGGAATTGTCGTACAATGCCAAACGGATCGTTCGCAGCATAGAAATAAGGCTACGGCTTTTGAAATGCTGCGTTCTCGATTGTATGAATTAGAATTACGAAAAAAAGAAGAGCAGACGAACTCTGGAGATAAAAACGAAATAGGGTGGGGGCATCAGATTAGATCTTACGTAATGCAGCCGTATCAAATGGTAAAAGATTTGCGCACGGGATTCGAAAAAGGCGACGTCGCTGCAGTTCTTGATGGAAAAATCGACGAATTTTTGCAGACTTCCATAAGCGCCAAAGTCGAAAATAAGGAGAAATAAGAAAATTATTTATATTTTTTTAACGACTATGAAAAACAATAGAATAATTCCCTATACTTCTCCTCAGTTTTAATCGCTACTTTGCGTTTTTCTTTTTTGGGGATTCCTTTTCTTTCTTAGCAGGCGTTAGTCTTATATATTCATTTTTTGTATTATAGAATTTCTTCATGAATAAAGATATCTCATAATCAAGTGCCTCTTCTTCCTCATCGAAGTATTCATTAGAGGAATAATCATCTTTACTAGATTTCTCTTCATCTTTTTTTTCAAAGATTGGTAATCCACTATCGGGATCAATATCTACAACTTCTATTGGTTTTCTTACTTTTTCATCCCTAGTTACCGGTCTCACTTGCTCTGTGGATACTCTAGATTGTTGCTTAGGAGCTGAATTTTCTAATAGATTTTGTGCCATTGGATCAGATGCAGTTACATATCCGACTGATATGCATGTAACAAAAACTGCTTCGATAACTTTTTTAGTATTCATGGTATTTTCCTTTCTTTTCTTTCCATATTTTACAAACTATTTTATGCCTCTAACTATAGGATCAATATTAAATGAATTATAGATATCTTCAATCTTTATTTTAGATTTATTTTTGGTATCTATTTGCATAACTATCTGTCCGCGACTTAAAACAATAGCTCTGTCGGAAACTTCTAATGCAATTTTTGGATCGCTTACAGCCATTATTGTTGTTATTTTTTTGAATTTTATGATTTTATTTGTCACTTCTTGCAGGGCATCAGCAGACTCTTTGTCCAATCCAGTAGAATGCTCATCAATTAGCAAAAGTTTAGCTTCTTTTATTACTGCTATAAGGAGAGAAAGAACGTGTCTTTGTGTTTTTGAGAGATTACACACCTTTTCATCAAGCAATTCTTCCATTCCCATAAAATCTAGTTCTTTTAACTGCTGAAAGAATACTTCTCTCATTTCCTCATCTATAGCTGGATAAAAAATACTTCTGGATTGATGATGCATACTTGCCATAACAAGATTCTCAAGTAAAGTAAGATTACCAGCTGAACCTATAGTTTCATCATAGAAAACTGCAGAGACATAATTTGATCTTTCTGCAAGACTTTGGCGAGTTATATCTACTTTATCAAGCCAAATTCTTCCGAAACTGGAAGTTATGTGTCCCGCAAGAAAGCGCAATAAGGTACTTCTTCCGCTTCCGTTTTGACCGATTATTGATACAACTTCACCTTCATTGACATTGAAGTTAATTCCTCGCAATGCCACTCTTTCTAGTGGAGTTCCACCGCAAAATACAACGAATACGTCTTCTACACGAATCATATTTTTTCCTCCACTAAAAGTTTTCTAAACTTCCTTGTTTCCTTTGATCATTTATACCGACCATGAGGAATATCAAAACGATAGCGATTATTATGCTGTTATATTCAGTACCTACTGTATTTGATCCAAGTGAAGTAAATATCTCAATCGCTATTTTGTATACAATTGAACCAATGAAGCAGGAAATAATCGCAACTTTAATTGAGTTCACCTCCAGCAATTTTTCACCTATTATCACAGCAGCTATACCGAAAACGAGGGATCCCGTTCCCATTGTGCTTGAAAAATTGCCTAAAACCTGAGTTAATAAGGCTCCCGCACCTGCTGCAATGCCGTTTGCTAAGCCAAGCCCTATGCAAAGGACCTGTTTTGTATCGATTCCGAGAGATTCTGAAACTATTATGCCATCTCCGTAAACGCGCATGGCGAGTCCATACTCGGAATTAAGAAATTTGAAAAACATAAATGCAAAAATAAGTACAAATATAGTAATGACTACAGCGTTTGTTGCTGGAGCAACATTCGATAAACAGCCAATTCCTGATTTTTGTAACGTACTTCTTATGGCATCTCCAAAAGCGCTTAATTTGATTATAAAAGTTTAAAGAATCGATATTGTTATAACGCTACTTAATACAAGTTCAGCCTTTATATGATTTGTAATGGAAGAAACAATAAATCCTGCGATTATTCCGCAGATAGTCGCGCATATAAAAGCAGATATAGGATTGATTCCTGCAAGAACCAAAGCTCCGTATGTACATCCTCCAAGTGTGACACAACTATCGCAGGTTATATCTGTGACCTTCACAATAGAAGTAGACAAATATACACTACAACTAATTAATGCAAAAATCAGTGATAAAGAAAAGATATTTAACGCACTATCTACTAGATTCATCTTTATTCACTCCTGTTATAACTACTTTTTCCGTTCAATATTAAGCATGTGCCTACTAAAAAACTGTTAATTTTCATCGTTCTCTTGCGTATTTCTCTGGATTATTTATTCTCATCAGTGTTTTCTCTGACTTTTCTCTTAGCTCGTTTTGGTAAATCACACTCCACTAAGTACATAATCGTAGATTTATTATCAGCTTTCAGACGAGCGATATCATCTCTTTGCTTTCCTGTGATATCTGAATTGTTGCGCAAATCCGCTGTAGTTAGGCTGTCGTGTGAAATGGTGTTTTCCACAAATCCCATAATGTCGTCAGCCGAAGCTTCGTTCATTGCCAGATCTATACAGCGAAGATACGGGCAATCTGACAGTTGCAAACTTTTAATACCTTCTTTTATTCGGTTATTTCCTAAGCAAACTATCGCGAGTGATGTACTTGAGAATGCTTTGGATATTTCAGCGACTGTTTCTGAACTTATATCGCAATTACGCATGATAAGAACGCTTAAATTTTCGGCATTTTTCAAAGAATCTCCTACAATAATACCGCCCTCTTTGTCTATTTTGTTGCCTGACATATCAAGGTAGCTCAATTTCGTTAATTTACTGAATGATTGCATAATCGGTTGTGTCGCACTTGCAGGAAGCCCCATATTTCTCAGTATTAAACTAGAGAGACGGGGTAAATTTTCCAGAGTCTTACCAAAATTTGTGGCATGTTCGAATACATTTTTTGTGTTTTTTAAATTTCCGATCAAAAATGTCAGATTCGTAAGCTTCTGTAATTTAGATATACTCTCAACTTGTGCATCTATACATGCTTCAGGAACATACATTATAGAGAAGCAAAGATTTTTCAGTTCTTTCAACGAAGATAATGTTTCTGAAAGTGCATCGTAAGATTTTTCTGATTCTTCTCCTACAATCTCATTCCAGCATAATGACAGCATAGTCATATTATTAGATTGCTTGATAGCTGAAACTATATGCTCGCATGATTTTGTGCCTATAGCATTGAAAGCAACATTTGATGAGAGAAGATTCTTCTTTTCAGAAATCGCCTGAGTTATTCCTTGTATAGCTTGCGGAGATATATCTACGATTTTTCCCTTCTTATTTTTTGTTTTTAAAAATTTTACGGACACAGCTATGAGCGAATCTAATTTTTCTATGGTGTCAGTGATGTATTTTGTATCTTCTTCTGCAATTATGCATGAATCAAAGACCAAATTTTTTATTTTCTTGCTTGAACTTATAAAGTTACAAATATTTTCGAGGTCTTGGCTTGAAAGAGCGATGTCTTTTATCTCAACGCTCAATAGCTCAGGATATTGAGAGAAAAAGTTTAAATTTGAAAAAACGTTTTCTCCCGACATATTTTCAGAATAGAATGTACTTTCGCTTCCAAGAAGAGTTATAGTTCCTTCTTCTATTCTTATGCCGGCAACCTTATCTTTCTCTATAGGTGATTCTGACTTTGTAAAAGGAAAATTCGCAGCTAGTTCATTTTTCTTTTTTGCGCTTTCCTCGTTACTATTTGTATTTACATTGTTGCTATTTATGTCTGAAGCTGACGACAAGCCAGGGATGCACATAAACACTACAGCGGCAGATAATAAACTTATTACGCTCTTCATAAAAACCTCGCTACTCGAAACTTTTCATACTCAATGAAGGCACAAAAAAGTAAATAAGATCTGAAAATTTCATAATTTTCGTGTTACCATGCTAAATAATTTTATTAGTCGAGGTTAACCTTTGATGTCTTTTGAAAAAATTAAAGATTTTTTTTCTCCAGAAGAGCCTGAAGAGCGTCCACGTCGTTCCTTTCCTGCTGAAATTTTCAGAGAATATGATATTAGAGGTATCGTTGGAACGACTTTATTTGAAGAGGATGGATACGACATTGGTCGTGCTTTTGGAACAGTTCTTGCGAAAAATAATTTAAAAAAGATATGTGTTGGTCATGATTGCCGAGTTTCTTCCGATGATCTTTCCAAGAATTTACTCAATGGATTACTTGATTCAGGAACAGAAGTTATTTCGCTTGGACTATGTCATACTCCTTTAGTGTATTATGCGGTTAACAAGCTAAAATTAGATGGCGGTATTATGATTACAGGATCGCATAATCCACCTGAATATAACGGTTTTAAATTTATGCTTGGTCTTGATCCGTTTTACGGCGAAAGCATAAAAAATCTTGCGAAATTGATCGCAAAAAAGAGTTATGCAGATGGAGTTGGTCGTGAAATTGTTATGAACAATATCTTTCTGACCTATGTGAATGAAATAATAAGCGACTTCAATTTCTCAGATGATTTAAAAGTCGCTTGGGATATTGGTAATGGAGCGACAAGCAATGCCGTGAAAGCCATTACAACGCTTATTCCGGGCAAGCATCATGTCTTATTTGAAGAAATGGATGGAACCTTCCCAAATCGTCCGCCTGATCCTACTGTTGCTCGTAATGTAAAGTATTTATCGAAGTTCGTTACGTATAACGGTTTTGATATCGGTTTTGCCTTCGATAGCGATGGAGACAGACTTTGCGTTGTAAATAACAAAGGCGAGGTTCTATACAGCGATCAGGTTTTGATGGTTTTAGCAAAGGATTTTTTGAAAAAAAATCCGGGCGCTCAGGTAATTGCTGATGTAAAGTCATGCGATAGATTATTTGATACCATACGCCAGTGCGGAGGAATCGGGCTTATGGAGAGGGTAGGGCATTCATTTATAAAATCTCGTATGAAATCCAGCGGGGCTCTACTCGCTGGTGAATTAAGCGGCCATTTCTTTTTTAAAGACAGATGGTACGGATTTGATGATGCTATATATGCGGCTCTAAGATGTCTGGAAGTGTTGAGTATTGACAAAAATGCCTTTACTGATCTGCCGTATGGATATATTACGCCGGAAATTCGTATAACTTGCGGTGAAGATGATAAGTTTGAAATCATAAAATCTTTAAAAAAAGATCTGAAAGAAAAGAATATGTCTGTGGTGGACATTGACGGTGTTCGAGTAAGTACAGACATAGGATGGTGGGTGCTTAGAGCTTCGAATACACAGAATGCGTTGTCGCTGCGTATAGAGGCTTACTCAGAGCGGGCTATGTATAAGTTGAAGCATGAAATATCAGATTATTTGTGCGAGTATATTCCAAATATTTTGGATTGTTTAAACGAATCTATGGAAAATGAAAGTCAAGAAGAAACAGTGGTTCAGCCGAATTTGTTTCCTTTTTAGTTTCCGCTAGATTCTTTTTATTAACATATGAAATATGCAGAAAGATTTTATTGATTTTTTAAAAGGGCGAGCCTCTGCTTTGGATATAATTCCAAAGTATGTAAGACTGACGAAGAAAGGTAGAGATTGGTTTGGATGTTGCCCTTTTCATTCTGAAAAAACAGGCTCGTTCAAGGTTGATCCTGATTCAGGGCTATATTATTGCTTCGGATGCGGTGCGCATGGCGATATTATAAATTTCGTTATGGAAATGGAAAAACTTTCCTTCGCGGAAGCCGTAAAATACATCGCTGATATGTATGGCATACAAGTTTCTGAAGATCGAGAAAATTTTCACCCTGAAGACGATATAAAAAGTAAAATGTATGCTGTTATGGAGGTTGCAAAGGATTTTTTTGCGCATCAATTAGGCTCCAATACAGGGAAAGAAGCAAAGAAATATTTGAAAAATCGAAATATTTCTGATGAATCCATAGCGAAATTCCAGTTGGGTTTTGCATCTGATGAAGGAAAATTGGTTGAACAATTAAAAAAGAAAGGTTTCTCTGAAGAAATTCTAATAAAAACAGGACTTTTCTTTAAAAATCAGTATAAGAGTGGTTTAGTTAGCAAATTTTCAGAAAGAATCACCTTTCCTATTATCGATTACAAAGGCAGATGTGTTGGGTTTGGCGGGCGAATTATCAAAAAAATTGATGCGGCGAAATACATAAACTCTCCTGAGACAGAAATTTTCGTAAAAAATCATCAATTGTATGGATATCCACTTGCTCGAAAGAGTAAATCGCGAGAGATAATCTTAGTTGAAGGCTACTTAGACGTCATAGCTATGCACCAAGCCGGATTTGATGCTGCAGTTGCGCCTCTGGGAACAGCCATAAGTGAAACGCAAATAAATATGTGTTGGAGAGTCTGCGATAATCCTGTTATATGCCTTGATGGTGACAGTGCAGGTATAAAAGCATCTTTTAGATGGTTGGATAAGATCTTGCCAGTGCTTATTCCCGGGAAATCTTTTAAATTCGCGAGGCTTCCGCAGGATTCGGATCCTGATTCTCTGATACTCAACGAACAGCTCGATATTATTTCATCTTCTTTAAAAAATGCTTTGTCTTTATCCGATTGGATGTGGGAAGGAGCATTTTTGCTTCACCCTTCGGAAACTCCGGAGCAAAAAGCAGCTATAATAAAAATGCTCAAGGAGAAGACGACGCTTATAAAGGACGGTTCAATTCAACGGTTGTATGTCCAGTATATGAAGCAAAAGGAAAATGAATTATATCGCTATAAAAAAAGTCCATTTATTCCGAAAATCGGCGAGCTTATAAAACCAGCCACTCCCGTTAAAGAGAAAATCGAAAAAATTTTGGTGGTCACAATAATAAATTACTCCTATATAATTGACAGGGTCATTGAGGATTTTACTAAGTTGGAGTTCTCTTCTTCTGCAATGATAAAATTAAAAGAAGAAATTCTTCGTATATATGATACGTATCATATGGCAGGAGAGATTGAGAAAGGAAATGAAGAGATTTCTGCACTTAAAAAAAATATTTCTGACATAGAAAAAGATATTGAGATACATGCTAAGTTTTTGGGGAAGAGTGGGGCATCTGAAGATGAAATATTATCAGGCTGGAACTCATTTTTTGAAAAATATTTATCAGAGCCAATGATTAGCGAAGATTTACATAAGGCTTCAATTAGTTTACAATCTACCTTCTCGGAGAGCGATTGGCAAAGACTAAAAGCCCTGAAAAATAGTACATTATTAGCAAAAAAGAATAGGGGGAAACAATGAGCGCAGTTCAACCATCTAGGGAAGAAGATATCATGGATGTTTCGGAGGAAAAGGAAGAAGATTCTTCTGAAATTGAATTCAAACGGTTGCTGTTGCTCGGAAAAGAGCGAGGATATATAACTTATGATGAATTAAACGATGCTCTTCCCAAAGAGAAATTTTCGACCGAAAAAATTGATGTCGCAATTTCCAGCATAACTGACATGGGGATTCAGTTAGTCGAGGCGGAAGAAGCGGATTCGATTGCAGCTGAGCAGGAAGAAAAAACGGCGGCAAATCATGAGGATCGCGCGCCTGCCTCAACAGTTAATGAACAAGATGAGAATTTGTTGCGTACAGACGATCCTGTCAGAATGTATTTGCGGGAAATGGGAAGCGTTGAGCTTCTTTCCAGAGACGGTGAAGTTGAACTTGCAAAGAAAATTGAACAAGGCTGTATCAATGTTTTGAGTGGGTTGTGCAACAGTCCTAATACATTCAAAAAAATCGATAAATGGATTTCTGATCTACAGGATAGAAAAATCGCTCTCCGTGAAATAGTGCAGATAGATAACGGCAATGGAGATAAAGAAGATGAAGATGATGATGTCTCCGATGAAGATTTATCTATGGATGATGAAATAGATGAGGAAGGGGAGGGAAGCGGCGAGTCAAATATGACTCAGGATGAAGAGAAATTACTTCCAGCTGTTCTGTCTTTGTTTGAGAAGGCAATGGATCTTCATGAAAAAATCAATGAAAAGAAAAGAACAGCCGCTCAAAAAGCAAAATTAAAGTCCGAACTGGTAGAAACGATTCAGGAAGTAAAATTCAATCAGACGATAATCAATAATATGTGCGAAGAATTATATGCGCATAACAAAAAATTGATTAAGAGTGAGGCAGCTTTACTTAAAGTTGCTCAAACTTGCGGAGTGAATAGGGATAATTTCTTCAAAAGCTATTATGGAAATGAAACCAATGAAGATTGGCCGACCTCTTTAAAAGGAGCTGCATGGAAGAAATTTTATGATGAATGCGCAATTGATATAGCAACTCATCGTGATTTAGTAAAATCCATAGAAGAATCAACCGAACTTCCGATATCTGAATTTAGGAAGGTTGTAAACTGCATTCAAAAGGGTGAAAGAGAAACCGGTCGTGCAAAAAAAGATATGATTGAGGCAAACTTACGTCTTGTTATATCGATTGCGAAAAAATATACCAATCGTGGCTTGCAATTTCTTGATTTAATTCAGGAAGGAAATATCGGATTGATGAAAGCGGTTGATAAATTCGAGTATAAGCGCGGTTATAAGTTCTCTACGTACGCGACTTGGTGGATTAGACAAGCAATAACCAGGTCAATTGCGGATCAGGCGAGGACTATACGTATTCCAGTGCATATGATTGAGACAATTAACAAAATTGTCAGATCTTCCAGGCAGATATTGAATGAAATCGGCAGAGAACCGACTCCTGAAGAGATTGCAAGCAGACTGCATATGCCAATTGAAAAGGTTCGCAAAGTTATGAAAATCGCAAAAGAGCCTATAAGTCTCGAATCTCCTGTTGGTGATGAAGATGATTCGCATTTGGGAGATTTTATTGAGGATAAAAACATCGCTCTTCCTGTGGAATCTGCAGTCAATTCTAATTTGAGAGAGACTACGACACTGGTTCTTGCGAGCTTAACTCCTCGTGAAGAACGTGTTTTGAGAATGCGTTTTGGTATAGGCATGAATACCGACCATACGCTTGAAGAAGTCGGACAGCAATTTGCAGTTACAAGAGAGCGTATCCGTCAGATTGAGGCAAAAGCACTCAGAAAATTAAAGCATCCGAGCCGTTCCAGAAAACTAAAAAGCTTCTTGGATTCCTAATATATAGCTATAGTGTGCTGTATGGATTTTGGTTTTTGTGATACAATTATTGGTAGAATCGGAGTAGTTGGAAAAGAAGACTTTATAAGCAAAGTTTTGTTTGATTTCGAGATACCAAACGTTGAACAACACAAAAGCCCGGTAGTATCTGAAGCTATTGATCAGTTGTTGGCATATTTTGATAAGCGTCTTACAACATTTTCTATTCCATTACTTTTTAACGGCACAGATTTTATGAAAAAAGTATGGAATGCCCTTTTGGATATTCCATACGGAAAGACAGTTTCTTATAAAGATATAGCTTGTGCCATAGGAGATTCAAAAGCCTGCAGAGCAGTTGGTATGGCGAACAGAAGCAATAATCTTCCTATATTTATTCCGTGTCATAGAGTTATTAAATCTGACGGTTCTCTCGGTGGTTTTGCGGGAAAGGTTGATAAAAAACAGAGGCTTATTGCTCTAGAAAAAGAAAATTTTTGTAGTTGAAAGGAGTTTTTCATGGAGGAGGATATTTTTAATGGAGGGTTAAAAGATTCCACTCCGATGATGTCTCAATATTTCGAGGTAAAAGCCCAATATGAAGGTTGTTTATTGCTCTTCAGAATGGGGGATTTCTATGAAATGTTTTTTGATGACGCCAAGAAAGCAGCTGCAGCGCTGAATATAGCCTTAACACACCGTGGAAAACACATGGGAGCTGATATTCCAATGTGTGGAGTCCCTGTAGCGACACTAGAAAATTATTTGGGTCGTTTGATCCGTTGTGGATATAAAGTGGCTATATGCGATCAGATAGAGGATCCAAAAGAAGCGAAGAAACGTGGTTATAAAGCCATTGTAAAGCGTGAGGTTATACGAGTCGTTACTCCAGGAACCATCATTGAAGATAGCTTTTTGAATTTTTGCTTAAATAATTTCCTTATGGCGGTTGTTCCGGAAGTAGCAAAGAAAGACGCACATGTAAAAACAGTTAGTTTTGCTACGATAGATATTTCTACAGGAGATTTTTTTGTTAATACAGTCGTTAAAGAAGATTTTTCGGGAATTATCGGCATTTATCAACCGAAAGAATTCTTGCTTCCGTCGTATCTCGAACGTGGAGAATTTGAGCAGTTCATTAAATCCATAAGTAGCTCAAACATAACTTATCTTCCTGATACAAAATTCAATCCGGCAATTGAAAAGGATAGATTAGAGAAATATTTCAAGGTGAAAACGCTCGAAAGCTTCGGAATATCCATGAATAATGAGCTTGCGGCTTGCGGCGCTGTTTTGGAATATCTTCTGATTACGCAGCGTAATGAAATGCCGCCTCTTCCGATTCCTAAAAAAGTAGCGTTCAGCGATTATTTGATCATTGATTCAGCTACAAGTAAGAGTCTCGAGATCGTCTCTTCTGCTAACGGAGAGTATTCATACAGCTTGCTTGGGGCGCTTGATAAGACAACGACCCCTTTTGGTGCCAGAGCTCTTGCAGCGCGTGTTGCAACCCCAATAGTTTCTATTGAGAAAATATCAAAACGCCTCGATTGTGTTGATTTCTTCGTAAAAAACGCGAATTTATCAGAATCATTACGCAATATATTATCGCAGTCTGCTGATTATGAGCGCGCGATGAATAAAATTAAGTTCAATAAGTTTTCACCGAAAAATGTAGGTGATATTCGCGAATTATTGCGTATGCTCGCAAAAATGAAGGCGATTATTGGAGAAACGACGCTTCCATCTGAAGGTGATTATTTATTTGATAAAATAAAAGACTTTTCTGAATTAAAAAACATCCTTGAAAAAGCTCTGATTGAGTATGGAGATTTACCGGCTTTTAATCGGCGAGATTCCGGAGTTATTGCAGATGGATATTCACCGAAATTAGATGAACTTAAGTATCTAAAAGATCACAGCAAACATCTGATTTCTGAACTTCAGACAAGATACATAGAAGAAACAGGAATAAATCTTTTAAAAATAAAAGAGAATGCAATTCTTGGATGGTATGTTGAAATCCCTCTTTCTCAGAAAGCCAAAATTACAGAAAAATTCATACATCGCCAGACATTAGTTGGGAATGTTCGCTACACAACTGACGAATTAATCGAATTACAAACAAGATTAATCAATGCGCAGGATGAATGGAGCGCTGTGGAGCAGCAATTATATGACGAAGTAGTTTCAAAGATTACAGATAGATATGAAGATATTTGTTACGCAATAAAATGTTTGGCATGTCTTGATGTTTACACAAGTTTTGCTCGTTTAGTACAGGAGCGAGGATATATAAGACCAACTATTACGGATGAACCTGTGCTCGAAATAGAAAATGGCAGGCATCCTGTTCTGTCATTGTATGAAAAAGAGTTCACGAATAACGACTGTAATCTTGATTCAGATCATAGGATCGCCTTGCTTACGGGACCTAATATGGCCGGAAAAAGCACATATTTGAGACAGAATGCTCTTATAATTATAATGGCTCAGATCGGATGTTATGTGCCCGCCAGTGCCGCAAAAATTGGTGTTGTCGATCGGCTTTTTTCTCGTATTGGGGCATCTGACGATATCGCTCGAGGTAGATCGACCTTTATGGTAGAGATGATTGAAACCGCGACAATATTAAATCAGGCAACCGAGCGTTCTTTTGTTATTCTCGATGAAGTTGGACGCGGAACTTCTACTTATGATGGTCTCTCAATTGCGTGGGCAGTGATAGAAAATCTGTATAAAATCAACAAATGTCGAGTGCTTTTTGCGACTCATTATCGTGAATTAACTGCACTACAGGAAACTTTGAGAAATATCCGCTGCAAAACGTTGAAAGTTCAAGAGTGGGAAGGAGAAGTTATTTTCTATCACAAAATAATCGATGGAATTGCAGACAAATCATATGGAATTCATGTAGCAAGCATTGCCGGTGTTCCAAAAAGTGTAATTAAACGAGCTCGTGAGCTTCTTAAAAAATTTGAAACTCAGGAAGAGGGAAAAAGCCGCAATAATATAAAAACACCTCTTATCGATTCTTTGTTTGATAATCTTGATGAAGATGAAAAGACAAGAGAAGAGGCAGAGGAAAATAAGGAGACTAAAGAAATTGAAAAACGGTTATCTGAAATTGATATAAATTCTATAACTCCTATTCAAGCGATGAATATTTTAAGCGAATTAAAAGAGCTGTTATCGTAATTATTGAAAGGTGAGAAAAAAGCGTCAAATATTCATAATAAAAATTTTTCTCCATTATTTATGGTGACTTTTTATAGAAAATAGTGTAGTCTCTAGGCATATTAAATAGTGTTTAGTTTATGTTGTGGATTTAGTCGCGAGGGCTTTGGTTGCTTTTGCGGGATATGGTGTTTTGTGATAAAAACAGGGAGATATAGATATTATGCAAAACGTTAATAACGCCTCTAGCACAGAGCTTTTTGCTCCAAGATTCGTAATCAAACGTGACGGTAAAAAAGTTCCATTTGATGCAGAAAAAATAGTAAACGCAATCAAAAAGAGCGGGCTTGAAACAGGCGAATTTGGGGAAGCAGAAGCACGACATATAACTTTCAAAGTAGTAAAAATTTTAACCCATAAATATAAAAATGAAATCCCTGATATCGAGCAGATTCAAGATATAGTTGAAGAGTCATTAATAAGCGAAAACTATGTTAAAACAGCTCGAGCATATATCGTTTATCGTGAAAAACGCGGAGAACTTCGTAAAGATAAGAAAAATTTGGTCGATGTTGTCCTTTCTATTAATGAATATCTTGATAAGTTAGACTGGCGCGTACATGCAAACGCGAATCAAGGCTACTCCCTGGGCGGAATGATTCTGAATATTTCCGGAAAAATGACGGCAAACTACTGGCTGAATAGAGTATACCCAGAGTCTGTCGCAGAATCTCACAGAAACGGTGATTTGCACATACATGATTTGGATATGTTGTCTGGGTATTGCGCCGGTTGGTCTCTCAGAACACTTCTAAACGAAGGATTCAACGGGGTTTCAGGAAAAGCAGAGGCTCGACCACCGAAACATCTCACGAGCGCTGTTGGACAAATGGTTAACTTCTTGGGGACTTTGCAAAATGAATGGGCAGGTGCTCAGGCATTCAGTTCTTTTGATACTTATCTTGCTCCATTTGTTCATAATGATAAGCTTTCCTATGATCAAGTGAAACAATGTATCCAGGAGTTGATTTATAACCTCAATGTTCCGTCAAGATGGGGAACGCAAACACCATTTACGAACTTAACTTTCGATTGGGTTTGCCCTGATGATCTTAAAAACACTGTTCCATTGATTGGCGGAGTTGAAGCAAACTTCACTTATGGAGAGCTTCAGAAAGAAATGGACATGCTCAATAGAGCTTATATAGAAGTCATGACGGAGGGCGATTCTAAAGGGCGTGTATTTACATTTCCGATTCCGACTTACAATATCACAAAAGATTTTCCTTGGGAGAGCGAAAATGCGTTGCGTATGTTTGAAATGACCGCAAAATATGGACTTCCGTACTTCCAAAATTTCGTAAATTCCGACTTAACTCCAGGAATGGTGCGTTCCATGTGTTGCCGTCTGCAACTTGACCTACGCGAATTGCTGAAAAGAGGAAACAGCTTATTCGGTTCTGCTGAGCAAACAGGGTCAATCGGCGTTGTTACGTTAAACTGCGCTCGTCTTGGCTATTTGTACAAAGGCGATTGGGATGGTCTCTTAAAGAGAACAGAAGAGCTGATGAATTACGCCAAAAACAGCCTCGAGATTAAGAGAAAAGTCGTAACAAAGTATATGGATAACGGCTTGTTCCCGTACACAAAGAGGTATCTCGGAACTTTGCGAAATCATTTCTCGACAATTGGTGTGAATGGGATTAATGAAATGATAAGAAACTACACCAATGACAAGAACAGCATTGTTGATAAGGACGGTCATGCTATGGCGATTGCGTATTTGGATAAGATTCGCGAGATTTTGATCCAATTCCAGCAGGAAACAGGGCATATGTATAACCTTGAAGCAACTCCGGCAGAAGGAACAACATACAGATTCGCGAAAGAAGACAAAAAGCGCTTCCCTGATATAATTCAGGCGGGAACTCCAGATCATCCTTACTATACAAACTCTAGCCAATTACCAGTCAGCTTTACAGAGGACGCTTTCGAAGCTCTGAAAATGCAAGATGACTTACAGAAAAAGTACACAGGTGGAACCGTTCTGCATTTGTACATGAGAGAACGTATTTCGAACGCAAAGGTTTGCGGCAGATTGATACGCAAGGTTGTAGAAAGCTTCAGATTGCCGTATTTTACGATCACTCCGACGTTTTCGATTTGCCCAAAGCACCAATACCTTGCAGGCGAGCACAAATTCTGCCCATTGTGTGATGCAGAAATTATAGAGGCAAAGCGCAGACGCAAAGCAAAGGAAGAGTCAGCGGCGGCATAGATGGATAAGGTATTAGGCTAGGCTCTAGGCCAGCATCGAGGTAATGATGTATGCTATAAGGCATGATATACAGCGGATTAATCGGATATAAGAGCAAAGCTAATTTGGAGGCGGCAGAGTCAGAGGCAAACGAACTCATGGAGCGGCTGGGAAAGCATCGGTTTTCGGACTTTTGAAAAGAAATGGAAAGGTATTTGTAACAGTCATCCCGAATTGCTCTCGAATTAATGCCGATTATTCAGGGTAAAATTCTCGAAGATTCAATGATTCATACCGATGGATGGAAGGCCTATGACAGTTTGATTTGAACGGCTACAACCATATTCCATCACGAAAACGGATTTGAGCGCGGAAAATCTCATGTTAATGACATCGAGTGTTTTTAGAGTTATGCTAGCTAAAAGACGGTTTACAAAATAATTCATCAACGCTTTAAGCAATGAGTAGTTCCTATTATTGAGTGTATCTTTCTTATAGAAAAGTTTGGGGGGCTTATAGGTTTTCTCTTGTGAAAAATGAAAAATATAAATATTTCTCTCGTAGAAGTTAAAGTCTTGTTTTAGCCTAATACTTGTGTTAGGAATTTCAAAAAATTAAGTAGGAATAACAGAAAATGAAAGTATTAGCGAATAATTTTGTGTATTTATCTAATATTGAATCATCGATACTACAAAATTTGAGATACGCCTCATCTGATAATTTCGTTGGATGCAAAATAAATGGGTACAATGCTAATAAGGTAATCGTTAAAGAAAAAGCAGCTTTGCGCCTGAAAGATGTGCAAAAATATCTTATAAACAAAGGATATACCTTGGTTATTTATGACGCTTATCGTCCGCGAACAGCAATTCAGCACTTTATTAAATGGTCTCAAAATGATGATATATCAACCAAGAAATACTATTACCCGACTTTAGACAAGAAAACTCTTTTCGCAAAAGGTTATATTAGCTTGAAATCGGATCACTGCAAAGGGTACACATTTGATCTTACTATCATGCCGCTTCAATCATCGCTGAAAAAAATTTCTATTTCTGAAAGAATTTTGAAGAACGGAGATAAAATTTCATTTTTAGATGATGGCACTTTAGATATGGGAACAAGTTTTGATTGTTTTCATGAGGCTTCACATCATAATTCCGATTTAATAAGTGAGGTAGCCAAAAATAATCGGAAAATTTTGGAAAGTACCATGCAGAAATTCGGTTTTTCTACGATCGCTTCTGAATGGTGGCATTATACTCTTTCTGACGTCGATGACGCCGAAGACTATGACTTTCCGATTGAATAATTCTTCTACGATTTTAAGATTGCTTTTTGAACATCGTTAAGTTCGGGTCTTCTGCAATCATCTCTTCTGCTATTTGTAGGCTGTTTAAAGCCGCTCCCTTGCGTAAGTTGTCGCATGCGATCCATAACATAAGTCCGTTTTTCACTGTATGGTCTTTTCTTATACGGCTTACATAAACACCGTCTTCACCTTGTACATCGATTGGAGTTGCAAAAACACCTGCGCCATCTCTTCTGTCGAGCGTAACTATTCCTTCGAAATTTTCGAAAACCTCAAAAGCGTCTTTTTCTGTAACAGGTTTTACGAATTCGCACGCTAATGACAAACAATGTCCGATAAAAGTAGGGACTCTAACGCAAGTAACTGCGACTTTTACATCCGACTTCAATATTTTACATATTTCCGTGGATATTTTTTCTTCTTCGTCACAAGTTCCGAGCGCTCCAATATCTCCTATTGCAGGAATAACGTTGTATGCGATTTGTTTTTGAAATACTTCAGCAACTGGTGAGCCAGCAGCAATAATTGTCTTGGCTTGATTAAAAAGTTCATCGATTGCTCGTCTTCCCGCTCCCGAAACTGACTGATATGTAGAAATAACTACTCTTTTGATTGGAGATATTTCAGATAGCGCTTTTAAAGTCATTGCAAGAGGAACGACAATACAATTTGGTGTGGAAACAATTCCTAACGGAGCGCCTTTTGTTAAGGCTTTCGCGTTGACTTCAGGAATAATGAGAGGGACTTTTGAATTTAAACGAAAATAAGAGCTTTTATCTATTATAACGGTGCCGCAGTTTGTAACTTGCTCGGCATATTTGCGTGTAACGGTATTTCCTGCGCAGAAAAATGCCAAATCGATATCAGAAAAATCGATATTTTCGAATGTGCTTACCTTAATTGATTTATTCCTAAACGAGACTTCTCGTCCTGCAAATCTATTCGATGCAATTGGAATCAAATTTGCTACTGGAAATTTTCTTTCTGCAAGGATATCAATGGTTTTTCCTCCAGTGCTTCCTGTCGCTCCAACAATGGCCACATTATACTCTTTTGCGCTTGTATATCTCATTTAAAAACCTCTTAATATATTGTATTGAGTGCGACATTCTTCATCGGCATTCTAAAACTTAATCTTGATTAACTCAAAGAAAAAAGCAAAAATGATTACAGAACAAAATATCGGATTTTCGAGAGCGACATTTTTACAATTATGCAGTTATTTGAACAAACACATCCTTTAGCAGACAGAATACGTCCGACTGAAATAAGCGAGCTTATCGGACAAAATGTATGCGATCAGATTCCATCGATCGAAAATTTGCAATCTATGATTTTTTGGGGACCTCCTGGATCGGGGAAGACATCTTTAGCAAAAATTCTGGCGCAAAAAAGTGGATTGCATTTCGAAGAAACTTCGGCTGTTATGCATGCCACAGCGAAATTCAGATCAATTTTTGAAATGGCGGCTAATGATCCATCGCAAAAAATATTGGTTTTGATGGATGAAATACATCATTTGAATAAAAGCCAGCAGGATATTTTTCTTCCGCATCTTGAAAATGGTTCGCTGATTTTAATCGGAACGACAACGGAAAATCCTTCATTTGAATTGCGTCCGGCATTACTTTCTCGCTGCAAGGTTATCACTTTTGAACGGCTTCAATTGGATGATCTCGATAAAATTCTGCAGCGCGCAGAAAAATATGTGGATAAAAAATTACCGTTAACTCCTGAAGCAAGGCAGCATTTGTGCCTTATGTCGGATGGAGATGGCCGTTATCTTTTAAATCGCGCGGAAGAATTGCTCGCACTGAATACGAATAAAAAAATCTCGATAGAAGAACTGGAAAAAATGGCACCTAAACGTGCGATGGTTTACGATTCCACAAAAGAAGAGCATTACAATCTTCTTAGCGCGTTTCATAAATCGTTGCGTGGGTCAGATGTTGACGCGGCGCTTTATTGGACAAATCGCATGCTTGTTGGCGGGGAAAATCCGCTGATTATCGCTCGCCGATTAATAAGGTTTGCGGCGGAAGATGTTGGAATGGCTGATCCAAATGCGATTCTTCAGGCTATTGCAGCGCATCAGACTTATTCCATGCTGGGGTCTCCCGAAGGTGAGCTGGCTATAACAAATGCCGTAATTTATTTAGCAACAGCTCCGAAATCTAACGCCGCTTATCTTGCGTATAATGAATCAAAACAATGCGCGAAATTTTACGGTTCTCTTCCTGTTCCGAAAAAAATCCGCAACGCTCCGACAAAATTAATGGAAGAACTAAAATATGGCGAGGGATATATTTACGATCACAATACCAAAGATGGGGTTTCAGGAGATAATTTTTTCCCTGATGAACTATCTCGAAAACAATTTTATCGCCCAGTTGAACGTGGTTTTGAAAGAGAATTAAAAAAACGAGTCGAATGGCTAGATAAAAAAAGAAAAGAAAAAGAGAGCAGAAGATAAAAATTTTCTGTGTGTGCTGTATGTTATAATCAAAATTATTTTTGTTTGAGTTTTTTATGGTTTGTAATTTTTCTCCTATTGCGTTTTCTGTTTTTGGTTTTCCGATACATTGGTATTCGCTTGCGTATATTTTTGGAATAATTTTTGCGTTCGAATTAACAAAACATTTGGGAAACAGAATCGCTCAATGGCAGAAAATCGATAATTCAGACGCTTTTTCTTTAAAAATACCATCGAAGAATGATCTCGAAGAATTTTTGAACTATGCGGTGATAGGAATAGTTGTTGGCGGGCGACTGGGACACGTTTTTTTTTATGATTTCGATTATTATTTCGCTTATCCGATGGAAATTTTGCGCGTATGGAAGGGCGGAATGTCGTTTTTCGGCGGTTTTCTCGGCTCAATAAGCGCAGCCGCAATATTTTGTTGGCGCAAAAATATCAATTTTTGGAATTTCGCAGATCTTTGGGCTGTCGGAGTCCCAATTGGTTTATGTTTCGGAAGAATCGCAAATTTTATTAACGGAGAACTGCTTGGAAAAGAAACAAGTGTTGCATGGGGAGTGATTTTTAGAGACGGTATTTTGCGTCATCCTAGTCAATTGTATGAAGCATTTTTAGAAGGAATTCTTTTATTTTGCATAATGCTCTACTGTTTCTATATTAAAAGGTTATACAGATATAAAGGCGTTTTGTCGGGAATATTTTGTTCAGGATACGGCATATCAAGATTCGTCGGAGAATTTTTCCGCGAACCCGATTCGTTATTCAGCTATGAGTTACTTGCACAAACCAATCTAAATCTGAACCAATACATGAGCATAGGAATATTTTTGCTTGGTATATTCCTGATATATCGCAGTGTCGATAAGCAGATCGAAAAGTGATTTAGTCTTTATTCTTTTGTTTCGAAAATATGCTTTTTGAAAGATCAATTGAATCATGTTTCATACGCGTTAAATCAATAATTGTGTATGCTGTCTTGTCGGTTACATATGGCTTCTCTGTATTCCATGTGCTTATAAAAGCGGCATTTTGCTTTTTATATTGATCGGAAACCCAAATAATAAAAGGAATTTCGTATGCATTTGATCCTTTTCTTGCGCCAAGATCGCATTCTTTTGTGTCATTTATATCTTGTCCATGATCGCTGAGATAGAGCATGCCACTATAGCCGTTATTTTTTTCTTTAGCGAACATACTATCTCATTCAAAATATGATCTGTGTAAAGAATGCTGTTATCGTAGAAAGCGACACATGAAGCTTTTCCTTTATCAAAATAATTTAAAGGCAATTTAAATCGCTTAAAATCGGATGGATATCGAAAATTTAATGGAGTATGAGACCCAATTAAATGCAGAATAATCAGTTTTTTCTTTGCATTATCTTCGAGAGCCGTGCGAAAGTATTTCAATAAGCTTTCATCAAAAAGTGATTTATCATTTATACCTGCATTATTTATAAAAGCGTATTCGTCGCAAAGTTTTCCCAAACGCATGACATAATTATCGAAAATATTGAAACGCCCCTGATTCGAAAACCAAAAAGTTTTGAAGCCAGCATCTTTAAAAAAAATGAATCAATGTGTATTGTCGAGTATTTGATTCATCCAAATTTATTTGAAAGATGGATTTTACAGCGCCGGAAGTAAACGCGTGAGCGGTATTAACATTTTTAAAGACAAAAAGCTCATTTTTAAGATTATCAAAGTGTGGAGTTGTTTGCCGATTATATCCGTAGATACTCATGTGTTTTCTGTCAACGCTTTCTCCAATGACTATTACATAAGTTTGTGGGAAATCTTTATCCATTTCCCATTTTATTCCTTCCAAAGGAACGTGTTTTTTATCGAACTCTTTTGCTTCTTTTAAATCCGCCAGGTATTCATTCGTTATGGAAACAATCTTCTGAAAAGAAATGAGGTCCATAGATATAAAACTGACGCCAAATAAAGCAAATGCGTATATGCGATAAAGTTTATTTTCAGAAACGCTTTTTATCTTTTTTAAAGAAAAAGCAAATGCAATAATAATCAAATTAAAAATTATATAAACTGCATAATCTTTTAAACAAAGTATCGCTTCTTTTATATCTGTGCAAAAAATAGCGTTCATGAAATCTTCGTATATAAGAAATCCGCTAACATAAACTGATACAACATTCAACGCAGCTGGTATGTAGATTAATAATGTCCAAATTAAAATAATGACTTTTTTGTAGTTAGTTAAAATATAAGCTGTAAATGTCGTAAGAAATAATGTTAGTATTTGTGATAATCTTATAAAAAAACGAGTAGTTGCATACTTGAAAATCTCATGGTGATATTCTTTATAAAGAATGCTTAGGTATAGCTCCACAAAAAACGGAAGTCCTAAAACAAAAAATGCAATAATGTGGTTTTTGTATTTTCTTATCGCCATAATACAAAAAAATGTATCAAATATGCCTTAAAATTTTGTGAAAATAAAAATTTTTACAAATTGTTATTAACTAATTCCAGAATTCGTCCCCTCTAATCTAGCCTAGAACCAAAATAATTATGAAATCGCATTAAAAACTGAAGTCTTAACTATTTATCATGAATAAAAAATTTCATATAAATATGATCGTGAATAGAAACTGCAGAGAAATAGATTGGTTAAATCAAAAAAATTTAGAGTAACAAAAATTCTTTAGTATCGCCTATATATTGTGTATACTAACAGTTGTTCATGCGGTCGTAGCTCAGATGGATAGAGCACGGGATTCCTAATCCCGGTGTCGCAGGTTCGAATCCCGCCGATCGCACCAT
>CADBNZ010000004.1 GCA_902796155.1 uncultured Pseudomonadota bacterium | reverse complement strand
GGTGCCCGTGGAGGGACTCGAACCCCCACGCCCGAAAGGACAACAGATTTTAAGTCTGTAGCGTCTACCATTCCGCCACACGGGCACTGATGAGAATTTATCATTAAACATCTGTCCTTGCAAATAAAAATAGCAGTTGAAGTTGTGATTGTTTTTTAAGTTTCCATGTAGATTAAAAAATTTAGAAGGAGCGATCACAATGAAGGATAAATTTAGCGTCATTACCTCTACATTTGGTTTATTAATTTTCGGATGCATTGTTGCAATCGGTTTAGCATCGTTCGGGTATATAAAACATAGTGACGATCGATTAGTCGAAGTGAAAGGATTATCTGAAAAGACCGTCAGAGCGGATATCGGCGACATGTCGATCAGCATTTCTAACAGTGGTTACGTGAATCTGGAAGATTTATATAAAAAACGAGTTTCAGATAAAGAAAAAGTCATCAATTTTCTAAAAAATCAAGGAATAACAGATGATGAAATTGTGAATTTTTTCATGAATACGTCAGACTATAATGAAGAGAATAAAACAACATCTGCTTCCGGGATTATAACTATAGACAGAAAAAAATTTTTCCGTTCAGATGATACAATAAGCATAAGAACGACTCAGCTCGAAAAAATCGGCAAAATAAAGTCGGAAATCGTAAAACTTTCGTCTGAAGGAGTTTTGCTTACATACAATTACAGCTATAAATTGACGAACTTCATAAATGTAAAGCTCGAGATGATGAAAGAGGCTTCTCAGAATGCTCTCGAAAATGCAAAGGCATTTGTTGAACCACAAGGAGTAAACATAGGAAGAGTCGCTTATTTGCGCCAAGGAGAAATTACCATCAGAGCCGAAGATGAAAGCGAGAATGTAAGCTCATGGGATTCACAAGAAAGTCAAAGCGCTAACAAAAAATTACGGCTTGTAATAAGAGCTGGTTTTACGTCAAAGATGAAGGGGAAATAGACGATATTTGTATAACAATGTTTGTAATATATAATGTGTTCGGATAGAGAGAAAGAAATAAAAAAGCATGAAAAAAGCGTTTGGAGTGGCCGTTGTTATTGTACTCGGATTGTTAGGTGTTGTTTTTTTT
The DNA here is from genome assembly GCA_902796155.1 of uncultured Pseudomonadota bacterium. Lineage (GTDB taxonomy): Bacteria > Pseudomonadota > Alphaproteobacteria > UBA3830 > UBA3830 > BNWE01. Next base: position 23,945 of record CADBNZ010000004.1, on the reverse strand, counting down.
GATAAAAGCTCCAGTGGAAAAGACGCCTTCAGATACTCGGGGACTGTAGAAACAACAAAAGTCACTTTGTCATCGAAAGTGGCATCCGATATTTTGAAATTTTCCCTTGAGGAAGGCGATGAAGTAAAAGCAGGTGATGTCGTAGTTCAAATAAATGACGACAAGTTTCGGATTGCCGCAAAACAATTAGATAATAGCTACGGACGTTCGTGTAAATTGAAAAAAGATGGATATATTCCTGACGAACAGCACGATGTAACAGTCATGCACAAAAATACAAACGACCTATATATAAAGTGGTGTCGTATTGAAACGCCGATAAGTGGAACTGTGGTTACAAAATTCAAAGAAGAAGGCGAATATGTTTCTCCCGGCATGAATATTATTTCCATTGCGAATTTAAAAGATGTTTGGGCATATTTTTACGTAGAACATGGAATGGTTCATAAGTTGGAAGTCGGAGATTGCATAAAATGCTATTTGCCTGAGCTCCCGAAGAAAATTATCGTCGGAAAAATTATCAAAATTAATGAAGAAGCAGAATTTACTCCGAAAAATGTACAGACGAGAGAGGAAAGAACTCGCCTTGTGTACGGCGTGAAAGTCCGTTTCGCAAATGATGATATGCTTTTGAAATCAGGAATGGTTTTGGAGACGGCATTTGAACAGCAAGAACAAAAGAAATAGTTTTTTCTTTAGGGAGTTTTTGTTGTGAGTAGCGCAAATCATACATCTATCGAAATAAAGGAACTGACAAAAACTTTCGGCTCAATAAAAGCTCTGGACAATATCTCGTTGCAATTTTCCGGAAGTATAATTCACGGGATTGTCGGACCTGCGGGCGCGGGAAAAACGACTCTCTTGCGAATTATGCTTGAGTTACTTAAAGCGGATTTGGGAAGCGTTACATACAATTTCAACGGAGCTAAAATTCCGTTTTCCGACATAAGAACCGATATTGCGTATATGCCTCAGCAGCAAAGTTTATATGCGGATTTATCCATCGAAGAACATATGATGTTTTTCGCAAATTTATACGGCATCGACAATAAAGAATATGAAAAACTTTCGGAACATCTTTATAAAATAACTCGCCTGGGGAAGTTTAAAGACCGACCTGCAGGAAAATTATCAGGAGGTATGTATAAAAAGCTCGGGTTGATGTGCACTTTATTGCGATCTCCGAAAATTATTTTACTGGATGAGCCGACAAATGGCGTTGATCCGATTAGTCGCCGTGAATTTTGGAAAATTTTGCACGATACTGCAGGAAATAATGTTCTGATAATTATTACAACGGCATATATGGATGAAGTTGAAAGATGCGGTTGCGTTCACCTCATGGAAAAAGGAGAGTTGCTCGATTCAGGAGAACCGCAACAGCTGTTAGCAAAAGAAGGCGTCGAAAATTTCGACCAATTTTTCATCAAACGCGCATTGGATAAAACGAAATGAAGACAGAAGGCTGCCCTATTGTAAGTGTCGAAAATTTGTATGTTACTTTCGGAGAGTTTCATGCGGTAAAAGATGTCTCTTTTTCGGTTACACAAGGAGAAATTTTTGGTTTTCTCGGAGCAAACGGAGCGGGAAAAACGACAACTATTCGAGTTTTATGCGGATTACTTCCAGCATCGCAAGGAAAAGTCGAAATAGACGGAATCCAATTTACAGAAGGGATGGAAAACGTCATAAAAAGTAAAGTTGGGTATATGTCGCAAAAATTTACGCTCTATGATGATCTTTCTATTGATGAAAATTTGCAGTTTGCCGCCGCTCTTCGAGAAATAGATAAGAAATTTTTCGAAAATCGCAAATCTGAATTGCTGCAGTTTATAGGTTTTGATAGCAATACATCTCAAATTGTCGCTGGTCTTCCCGGGGGAATAAAACAGGAAATTGCGTTGATAGCATCGCTTTTGCATGATCCGAAAATAATATTTTTAGATGAGCCAACTGCAGGAGTTTCATCTGTATCCAGAGATAGATTTTGGAGTTTGATTAAGCGGCTTGCGAAAATCGGAAAAACAATTTTCGTTACTACTCACTACATGGATGAAGCGGAAAATTGCCATCGTATCGCTCTTATGCGATCTGGTGAATTAATCGCGCTAGACACTCCCACGAATTTGAAAAAGAATACGTATAAACAAAACATGTATTCCGTTACTCCGAACGATGGCGACGCGCGCAAATATTTTGTTAATCATTCGAAAGAATTTTTCGCTATGTTTGCTCCATACGGCTTGCATTATCATGTAATAATTTCGAAAAAATTAGATGAGGAAAAAACCATAAAAAATTTGCAACAATACGGAACGATAAAAAAAATTCTTCCGTCGCTTGAAGATGTATTTATAAAACTGGTTGAAGGGGACAGATAAAATGAGCTTCGACTATCGCAGATGTAAATCAGTTTTTCAAAAAGAAACGAAGCATATATTACGGGACCCTTTTACTTTGATTTTGGCGGTTATCATTCCTTTATTGATTGTAATGATTCTCGGAAATTCAATAGAGTTTAATTTGAAAGAAATTTCTACCGTGGTTGTTGACCACGACAAGACAAAAGAGTCGCAAGAATTAATTCGCACGTTTAACAGTTCAAATTATTTCAAAACTTATTTTAAAGATTCTCCTTCTGAAGCATTTCAGGAAATATTGAAAGAAAATGCGCGCGTCGTTTTATATATTCCTCCTGATTTTGATAGAAATATCGCGTCAGGGCAGGTCGCAAAAGCGCAAATATTGCTAGACGGAGCGAATAACTCAACCGTAACCGCCGTAAATAGTTATCTTTACAATATCAGCACAATGGCATCAGAGAAAATAACGAATACGCCGATACAAAATGTATTTTTAAAAACGCGTTTGTTATTTAACCCAGAATTAAATTCAAAATGGTTTGCCATTCCCGGGTTAACTGCGGTTATAGTCGCGATAGTTTGTATTTTGCTTACTTCGCTGACCATTTGCAAAGAATATGAACTTGGTTCAATGGAACTTTTGCTGTCAACTCCAGTAGAACCTACGGAAATTATTATCGGAAAAGTTATTCCATATGCCTTTTTAGGCTGGGCAGGATTTTGCATTGTTTACTTCGCTTCGAGATTTGCTTTTGACGTACCTTTTTTCGGAAATTTTTGGATATTGTTGCTCGCGACAATGATGTTTATCATCGATTACTTAGCTATAGGTATGTATATTTCAGTAACTTCACGACAGCAACAAGTCGCCGTCCAAATGGCTTTAATTTTAGGATTGCTTCCGACTGCGCTTTTATCCGGATTCGTATTTCCTGTGGAATACATGCCTAAATTGCTTCAGTATTTTGCGATGATTTTTCCTGCAAAATGGTACATGACGATTATAAGAGCCGAATTTTTAAAAGCCTCTCCAATTGGCGATTTGATTTTGCCGATAACCATATTATTGTCGCAAGGAATCATAGTCATTTGTGCTGCTGTCACTAAATTCAGAAGAACATTGGAGTAATATTTTATGAGACTTCTTGGTTTTCTAAAAAAAGAAATTATTCAGACGTTACGCAACCGTGTAATGCTTGTTGCGATACTGATAATGCCATTAGTGCAGGCGGTAATAATAACAATCGCACTGGATAACGAAGCGAAAAATATAAATTTGGCGATTGATTGCAAAGCGAATGATTATTTAATGCAAAAAATCAAAGATAAAACTACGGCTTCGAGATGGTTCAATAAAGTTGAGTCTTTGCAAGAATCTCCTTTCCGTGCAATACAAACTGGAAAAGTTGACGCTGTAATTATCGCTCCCGAGCAAGGATTTACAAAATCCGTCGGAAATTTTAAACCGCAAATACAGTTGCTCGTTGATGCTACGAATGTTTTGAAAGCGCAGGCAATTGAAGCATATGTAAAATCCATAGTCGGATCCGTTCTGAAAGAATGTAAACTGCTGCCGTCTTCTGTAAAAACCTCCTCGGGAATCGAATTTAAAACACGAATTTTATTTAATCCGGAAATGAACTCGAAGCATTATATATTTCCGTTTTTGATAGTCATCATTACGACAATTGTTTTGATGAGTTTGGTTTGCATTTCTATCGCCCGTGAAAAAGAAACCGGCACAATCGAAACCTTAATTGCTGCTCCGATAAAAAGCTACCAATTAATATTAGGAAAATCGGTGCCTTATGTTGTGATAGGATTCATAAATCTTTTTACAATGCTTTGGATGGGAAAAATTATTTTTGATTTGCCTTTTCGAGGCAATTTTCCATTGTTTGTTTTGCTGTTTTTCGTTTTTGCGTTCGCGATATGTTCATTCGGTGTTTTTCTGTCGACATTCTGCCAGACTCAACAGCAAGCATTACTTGGAATGATGATTTTTTTGTTTCTTTCGTTAATGCTTTCAGGAGGTTTAGGAGCGATAGAAAATATGCCACCTATGCTGAAATGGTTCGTACATCTTCTGCCACTGTCACATTACACGACACTTGCAAGAAATATGATTCTGAAAGGAACGGATTTGCAATTTTTCCTGACTCATACCGGCTCGATATTTTTATTCGGTTGTGTAAGTGCAATCATAGCGTTCAAAAAATTCAAGACGACATTGTAAAATTTCATAATTTATTATGTATGAGTTATACTCTCAGCCGTAAGCAAATTTATGGCAACAGTATATGAATATTTTTATTACAGGAACAGACACAGATGCAGGAAAAACGACGGTATCAGCTTGGATTTGTTCCAAAATCCATACAAAGTACTGGAAATTAATTCAAACTGGAAATGACTCTGACAGCGAAGTTATTCGCAAATTCGCCCCGAATACGGAAATTATTCCGGAAGCGTACAAACTGAAGGCGCCTTTGTCAGCTTATGATGCAGCAAATAAGGAGTCTCTCGCAATCGATATAGACAAACTAACCACAAAAGAAAACAAAATCGTAATTGAAGGAGCTGGTGGAGTTTTTGTTCCCATCTCTGATGATTTTCTCATGATTGACGCAATAAAGCGCACAAATTCCAAAGCATTAGTAGTTGCTCGATCAAAGCTCGGCGTTATAAATCATATTTTGCTGACGGTTTCCGCTCTCAAAAGCAGAAATATTCCGATTATCGGAATAGTTATTTGCGGAAATATGGAAGAAAATATCAAACAGACGATCGAAAAATTTTCGAAAGAAAAAATATTGGCGATTTTGCCTGAACACCACGGCGACTTAGGAGCTCTTTTTGAATCTACACCACTTCCAACACAAATTTCGGAGATTTTATTATGAAGATTTGGCGACCATTTACGCAGGAAAAAATCGTTCCTCCTGCAATAAAAGTTGTAAAAGGCGATGGCCTGTATCTTTACACGGAAAATGGGAAGAAATATGCCGACATGATTTCCAGTTGGTGGGTAAATATTCATGGGCATGCGAACAAAGAGATAGCCGAGGCAATTTCTAAGCAAGCTGCGACTTTGGAACAAGTGATATTTACGGCTTTCAGTCATCAACCAGCAGAAGAAATCGCAGAAAAATTGAAAAGTGTCTTACCCAATTCGCTGAACAAATTCTTTTTTTCGGATAATGGCTCTACGGCGGTCGAAGTCGCTCTGAAAATGGCGTATCAATTTTTCAAGAATAATGGCGAAACAAATCGAAAAATCTATATGCATCTCGAAGGTTCATATCATGGAGATACATACGGAGCTATGAGTGTTTCAGGCCGAAAATCCATGTATCATTTCAATTTTTCGGACTTTTTCTTTGACACAATTTCCATAAAAGTACCGGAATTTCATGAGGAAACGCAAAATATTGAGCAAAGAGAAAATAAAATTATAAAAGGCGTTGAAAAAACGCTGGAACAACGTGGGCATGAGGTTTGCGCCTTAATCGTAGAGCCTCTGCTGCAAGCGGCTAAAGGAATGGTCGTATATCGCTCGGAATTTCTCGAAAGGTTAATTGCAACGGTCAGAAAATTTGGTGTGCTGGTAATCTTTGACGAAGTTATGACAGGCTTTTACAGAACAGGACGCTTTTTCGCTATGGATTATTTGAAGCATGAAAAGCCAGATCTATTGTGTATATCAAAAGCTCTTACGGGGGGCTTTCTGCCTCTGTCTATAACGGTAGCTACCGAGCAAATTTACAATGCCTTTCTATCTGATGACTTTAGCAAAGCATTTATTCATGGGCATTCATATACAGGAAATCCGATTGCGTGCGCGGCTGCGTGTAAGTCTTTCGATATTTTGATGAGAGAAGAAACAATCAGAAACATAAAGGCAATAGAGGAGTTTCACAAGCGCACTAAGCTGCAAAATGTACACAACAGAAGAAGTCTTGGAGTTATGACAGCTTTTGATATGACGTCAGTTGAAGCAGCGAAGGAATTAGCCGACCAACTGTTTGAAAAAGGAATATTTGTCCGTCCTCTTGGAAAAACAGTATATCTTTTGCCTCCATATTGCATTTCGATAGACGAATTGGATTGGGTTTATAGAGAAATATCTCATGTTTTAAATTAAGGATCGATCTATGAACAAGATAGATTACCTATCGGAAAAATTTATTCTCACTGTCGCTCGATGGTATTTGGATAATTTCAGCAGAGACAGTACTACACTAGAGCAGTGCGAGGAAAAACTGCGCAAGCGCCTAAATACCGATAAGCTGGATATGTGTTTCCTTTATTTTTGCGATAGAACAGCACCAATTAAAGAGCCAATTGGAACAATTTCTTTAGCAGCGAATGACATTCCTAAACATCCAAAATTAACCCCGTGCATATCGAATCTTTTTGTCGCCAAAAAATTTCGCAAACAAAAAATCGGAGAGCATTTCATTGACTTCGCAAAGCAAAAATTGCGAAAACTCGGCTTTGAAAAAGCGTATCTTTATACAACGAATCCGACAATTCATGTTTGGTACGAGAAACTCGGCTGGAAGATTATAGCCGAAGACACGATATTTGATATAAAAATACGAATTATGGAGACGAAACTATAGCTAATTTAACATGATAAATCTAATTTTAGAAAGACTATCTAAGTTGAAATTTTAGCACTTTTATCAAACAGACGGAAGAAGTTGTTCGATGTCGTTTCAGCGATTGTTTCGACGTCAACACCCTTCACTTTCGCCACCATTTTTGCAACATAAGTTACAAATGCAGGTTCGTTAATCTTTCCTCTGAAAGGTGCAGGAGCAAGAAAAGGCGAGTCAGTCTCTATAAAAAGCCGGTCGAGTGGCACAAATTTTATTGATTCACGCAATTCATTAGCATTTTTGAATGTTACTACACCCGAAACAGATATATAAAAGCCAAGATCGAGCGATTTTTTCGCAAAGTCCATCTCTCCCGAAAAGCAATGTATAACTCCGCGCGCTCCTGCATGCTCGCTTAGTACGTCCACGGTGTCATTTGCCGCATCTCTAGAATGTATCACAACGGGCAATCCGCATTCTTTTGCTAAATCCATTTGAAGATGAAAAAGCTCATTTTGCTGCGGTTCGCTTTCTCTTTCAAAATGATAATCCAGGCCGATTTCTCCAATCGCAACAGTTTTCGGCAGTGCGCTATGCTCTTTTATGATTTTCGCAATTTCGTCATGGGTATAATGCGAACAATGCTTTTGTGCTTCCTGCGGATGTATTCCCACGCTTCTGAAAATGTACTCGTGGCTGTCTGCTATGTTGCGTATTTCTTCAACGTCCGTTAATTCCGTTCCGATTGCAAGCATATATTTTACGCCAGCTTCGTGTGCACGCTGTATAATCGCATCCACAGAATATTTTTCTAAAAATTCCTCTTCGCTTTCCTTCTCATCTTTCTTTGTCGCAAATTTCGGAACGTTAAGATGACAGTGCGAATCAATAAAAAACATCACTTTTCCTTTGGAAACAAAACCGAAGGCTGAGGAAAATGCTGATCAACGAAGTTTGCTGATATTTCTCCGAAACTTTCGCCTTTAACGTTTATGAAGTTGAAAATTTTTCTTGCGGTATCAGGAATAAAGGCTGCCAAGCCAAAAGCTATCGACCTTATACTTTCGCACAGAACCGTAAGAACCACATTCAAGCGTTTTTCATCGGTTTTCGCCAGTTCCCATGGTCTCATGTCGTTCACGTACTTGTTCGCTTCCATAACCAAGTCCCAAACAGTATTTAACGCCGAGTGCAAATATTGTTTATCCATGAAAGGGCGCATTTTTTCGATGAGTTTTCGGGAATTTTCAAGTAAAGATTTATCGGCGTCCGAAATATCATAGTCGGCAACAATATTTCCTCCACGCTTTTGGATAAACGCCAGAACTCGTTGCACCAAATTACCCAAATCATTCGCCAATTCATAAGAAAAACGCTTTTGAAGAGCAGCTTCCGAAAAATCGCCATCTTCTCCGAATCTTACTTCACGGAAAAGGAAAAATCGCAGAACATCAAGGCCATATCTTTGGATAATATCGCGAGGGTCAACGACATTTCCGACTGATTTCGACATTTTTACGCCTTCATTTGTCCACCAGCCATGAGCAAAAATGCGTTTAGGAAGAGATATACCCGCAGACATCAGAAACGCCGGCCAATAAACGGCATGAAAACGAATGATCTCCTTGCCGACTATGTGCGTGCAATTCTCCATCATCTCTGAAACATATGCTTTATTATTCGGAAAACCAAACGAGGTTATATAATTTGTAAGAGCGTCTATCCAAACGTACATAACGTGCTTTAATTCGCTTTTCTCTTCATCGGAATCTGAATCCACAGGGACAGGAATACCCCATGTAAATTGGCTTCTGGAAATGGAAAGATCGCGCAACCCGCCCTTAACAAAGCTGATTATTTCGTTTCTTCTTGAAGCTGGAGCTATGAAATCTGGATGTTTCTCATACCAATCGAGCAATTTATCCTGATATGCCGACAAACGGAAAAAATACGATTCCTCTTCCATCCATTCTACTGCCGCTCCGCTTGGAGCTCGGCGATTTTTGTCAAGGTCAGCTTCTGCTACATACTCTTCATCCTGCGCGGAATACCATCCGGAATAGACATTTTTGTAAACATCCTCTTTTTTTAACATCTTCCAAAACGCCTGCGCAGATTTTATATGGCGTTCTTCTGTTGTTCGCACAAAATCATCGTATTTCATATTTATCGCAGCCGACATATCCCGAAATTTTTGAGATACAACATTGCTAAATTCCACAACATCCATTTTTTCTTTTTTGGCGGTTCTGGCTACCTTAATTCCGTGTTCATCAGTACCTGTGCACAGATGTACATCAAACCCGTCTAGCCTCTTAAAACGAGCAAGAATATCTGCCGCAATGCTCGTATACGCATGCCCTATATGTGGTTCACCGTTAATGTAATAAATGGGGGTCGTGATGTTAAATTTCATTGGGATATAAACCTTCTACAACTACTGACTTGACACTCAATCATACGCTTTTCACTCTTTTTTGTAAATAAAAAGCAATTTGTTCGTTTGTAGTAACGATTTGTTAATCATTCTCGATATAAATTAATCCTTGGATAATTTGTTGGAGTGTCTTTATGCAAGAAAACCTTTTCAAAAGGAACGCAATTTTGGTGGAAAGCGATTTTCTGCAGAATAGACTTTACAATGACATCCTAGATTCAAATGGTTTTGAAGTATTTTCCGCAAAGTCCGCAATGGAAGGATTACAGCAAATAAAGGAAAACGAATACGACCTTGCCGTAATAAATGTGGACATCGGTGAAGAATCTTTTGTAGAAAAATTAATTAATAAAATACATTCCGAGCGTTCTGAATTGCCGATTGTTGGTTTATCAATATATGAGCAAGAAAAGAAAAAAAATATAGCAAAAGTAGTAAATAAGTTCTTAACAAAACCATTTTCTATTGATAAATTTATTGAATGTGTTGTGGTGTGTGTCGAAAATGGTTGCGCGGATTTTTGTAGTGGATGAGCAAAAACTTGATCTTTCCAGAATTTCCATAGAATTACAGCTGGTTCACAATTCTTTGTTATTTTCAAAATCAATAGAAGACGCCCTGAGAATAATCAGTACACAATCGATAGATGTAGTCTTGATATCATTGCCATCGGTAAAATCAAAGCTATTTTTGGATTTCTTTTCAGTTTTGCGACAGTTATGTTCTGTAATACCAATTGTAGGTGTTGTTCCGAAAAAGAGCGTAGCAGAACAATTTGTTGATGTAGGTATAGATGATTTTATAGATATCGGCATCAATAAAAATCAATTACAATGCAAAATCGAAAGCCTGGTAAAAATAAGGGAATTGTTCGACGATAATTTATTGAACAGAATGTTTTTTACGGGAAAACGCGCTCAAAAGATGATCACAATATTCTTCGATGATCTAAGCTTTTTGCATAAGTCCATTACAAATAACACGGAAATAGATCAACTCAAATATTGGCCAGTAATTGACGACATGAGTGACGCGGATTTGTTCTTGATCAACATAAAATCCGTGCAAAAGACCTGTGAATGCTGTTCTACTTTGCGAATGAGACGCATAAATAAATACAGGCCGATTATTTTGACCTATGATAAAGCACATAAAGATATGGCTAAGCAAATAATCAAACAACATCCAAATATAGGTTATACAGACATACTTGATCTTTCTACGAATCCAGCAATTATAGCCAGTAAACTGAATTCATTAATGAAATATAAGAAAATGTACGAGAGTTTCGCTGAAAAATTGCGAAAAAGCATATACCTTGCGGCTATTGACTCCACAACAGAGGTATACAATCGGACTTTCTTTGAGGATTTTATGAAAAATCACGGAAGTGATTTGTATGATTCTGCTATTCTCGTGATAGATATTGATAAATTTAAACATATCAACGATAAATTCGGACATACCTTTGCTGATTCTATGCTTAGATTCATTGCAAGCACGATAAAAAGATACATCCGAGCAGCTGATTTGATCGCAAGATACGGCGGAGATGAATTTATAATATTTATGGAAGGCGTTTCTAAAACAATTGCAACGGAGGTTGCTGCAAGAATACAGCAAGCCGTAGCAAAAGCGATGTTCAAGAACGCAAACTGCACCGTAAGCGTGGGCGTTTGTTGCATAGATACAAAAGAGAGCTTGCGATTAAGTGAAGCGATCTCTGTTGCCGATAAATTTATGTACACAGCCAAAAAACAGGGAGGAAACGCTGTCTGCATTTCTGAGTAAGATGCGTTTAATGTCATAAAAAAGTATGGAATAAAACAGATAGATGGTATTTGTTATTTCTTCCGTTATTCAATGCAAAGAATTCTATTCTACAAATTCTTTAAGATTGCGTAATACTGTTTTGAAAAATAAGGAATAAGTATTTTCGACGATAACACTTTCTTCGGATATCTCTTCCCAAGCTCCACTCATATTTCAGTTTTGAAAGTAGATTATTGCCGTACATTAGTCCTAGAACATATTGTTGTATACTGCTTCTGTAGACCTTAAACATATCTCCATAAAATTTTAGATTTATAGCATGGCTAAGGAAAAGTTTTTCAGGAAGCATATATCTAAAAGACTCATTTTCTGGATTTATGGCGTAGGCTTTATGATCGTTTCTTATTTGTCTGATCAGTTCTATAGATAATGCAAAATCGCTTAATGAATTGATGAACAATATATTTTTATCTCCGCATTTTATTAATGCCAATCCCATAATTTGAATTATTTCAGTAGAGCATCCAAATAAAATTTCTGCAACACCTTCTGAAGATTTTACTTTTTCCATAATATGACTTTGTATTTCATCTAAAGTTGTGAATTTTGTGTCATGTAACTCATTATGATGCTTTATATATTTTTCTTGTATTGTTTCAGGTGCCATATGCAGACGAAAAAAGAACATATCTAAGGCATCTTCATCAAAATCAATGCCTGTTATTATTTTTGAAAAAAGCGAAATCGTGTTATCAATTCCACACTGCTCTGCAAGTATAAAGAAATCACCTATCCAAGAGTGTCCCATTTCGTGAAAAACCATTGAAGCATAGTTTTCAGAGAATGCATACACACCTTCTTTAATTTCTTTTACAGTGTATTGGCTATTGAAAAATGAATGCAAGTACATTCCTGTAAAATCATATGGGAAATATATGAAATCTCCAACTGCTTGTGGCATATCCGACTCACAAAAAACCAATCTATTTGGTTGCCAAAATGGAGAGACGATTTTCGTGACATTTCTATCGTGCGGAAATTTAGTTTTCATAATTAGTGAAACCAATAATTTGCGAAACAAACTACTTCTTTCGCTCATATCATATATTTCATGTATTAATTTGTCTTTGAATCTTTCGTTAGAAAAATAACACGTTGGAATATTATCTCTTAGAATTGCGTCTTTCTCTGGATCTTCTATAAATAATACTGCATCTGCCATTAATCCTTGATACATAGCTTTTGGCATAGTTGAGAGTGCATCAATATATCTTGCTTCGGAAATTTCAATTCCTGTTGTTCTCAAAAATGAAATCAAATCATTAACAGCAGGTAATTCCTTTTTGTTCGGTTCTCTGGATGCTCCAATTAGCTCATCGCTGATCAATTGTGGAATAGTGGGATTAGAACATATATTTCCCCATAAGTTTTCTAGCTGCGTAGGGATAATTTCCAATCTATTTTGATCTTCGGTTGTTGAGTATTCTTGAGCTAATTGATGCAGTTGATTGATATCTCGTGTGAGAACTTCCATGTCTGTGGCAGAAATTTTTTCGAAATAATAAACTGCGATACAAATAGCAAATGACGCTACTATTTTTTTCATATTTCTATGAACTCCAAGTGACGTAAATTTCTACTACAACAAATACAGATAAAATATTAAGACGAGGTTAAAGGAAGAGCATATAAATTGATGATAGTAAATATTTTCAGAGAATTTAGTGATCAGATAAAAAACTCCCTTATGCACAGAGATAAGGGAGATGAAAGTATAAAAATGGAAGAGATTCTTAATATTTCATATATGTTACAAAGAAAAATATATTTTTTTGGGAAGGAAGTGACAGAATGCTTTTTCAATAATTCACTTAATTCCCTTCCCTTTTGCAAAAAATCGACAGTTTCTCTTACAACCCAAGTAAAGAACATCCCGGATTTTCTACGTATCTCTTTACTACCTCAAGAAATTCAGAGGCAAGTTTTGTATCTGCTACTCTGTGATCGTATGAAAGCGAAACATACAGCATTGGTCTGACTTCCACGCCATTATTTGGTGTAGCAACAGGGCGATCATGCATGCGATGTACGCTCAAAGTTGCGACTTGCGGAGGCGTAAGTAAATCCGTGCCAATTAACGATCCATAAACTCCCGCATTGACCACTGTAAATGTTCCTCCTGAAACTTCCTCTACACTCAAAGTTCCTTCAATTGCTCTGCGGGAAAGATTTATCATGCTTCTTTCAATTTCCTCAATGCTCATTGAATCCGCATGTCTGATAACAGGTGCTATTGCACCATCGTTTCCGCATGTTATTATGGATATGTCGTACGTATTTTTGTATACGATCTCATTCTCATGTATATGCGCATTGAATACACGGAATTGCTTCAATGCTTCAATACTTCCGAGAATAAAGAACGGTGTAAAACCGAGACGAATATTATATTTCTTCGTAAACGCCTCTCCAAAAGTCTTTTCAAGAGTCAATACGGCACTCATGCCAACTTCATTTGAAACGGTCGAGATTACCGACGATTCCATAGATGCCTTCATTTTTTCGTTTATTCTCTGCCTCAAAATATCTATTGGCACTGTTTCATCTTCAGGAGAAGCAAAATATGTCGGTTTATTCCAGCTTTCGGCGTACATTCCAGCTGTATTATCCGGCCTATCTCCATTTAGAAGAGAACTTACGATTCTTTCTTGATCAATAAGATCTTCTACCTCCCTATTAACGATTTTTTCGGCCAGTTTTTCTTCTGCAACAACTTCTTTAAGCTCTTTTTTTGCTTCTTTCGCAGATTTATTCACATTCTCTTCGGCTTTTCTTACGATTTCTCTGACCTCTATCTTTGCCGAGTTCATGGCCTTTTCGATTTCTGCCTTTGTTTCTCTTTTCAGCGCTTCAATAAAATCGACGATTTCTTTTTCAACGTTTTGGCGCGCCTCAGTCAGAAGGCAATTTGAAAGCATTTGCATTGATTCATGCACTCGAGCCTCTGTTTCTTGCGAGAACTTGACCAGCAACGATTTAGCGGTTTCGGTTATCTCATTATTTGCTGTCTCCGTAATGCTCTTCATGGCGGAATTTTTGCAACTCAATATTTCTTCGTTCATTTGCTTTGTCATCTCCAGAAGAGTTGCGTTTGTCATAGTTCTTATATCCTCAGTTGCCGCACGGAAGATATCTTCTCTTAGCTGATTCGCTTCTTTATTTGCCATATTCATCGTGTTTCTGAGAATGGTTTCCGCTTGGTCTTTCGCGGCTTTTCTTGCTCCTCTCAGACATTCATCGACAATAATTTCCGAACGATGGCGAGCATGTTTATGCGCAGAATGTATGATGTCTTTCTTTATGGCTTTTGCTTCTGCGGTAGCTTCATCAACAGCTTTTTGAATGATTTCTTTTCCTTGCTTTTCGGCTTTATTTTTCGCCCGATCCATTATCGCGTCTTCTTCATCGATAGCTTTCTGCTTGATTCTTGTGCTTATATCGATGGCCGCTTGGCGTGCTTCTTTCTCGGCGTTCTTTATAATTGTATCTCTTATTGTAACAGCCTCTTTTTTGGCTTTTTCTTGCGCGTCATTCACAAGTTTAGTCTTCGAATTTTCAGCCTCAATAATAGAGCCCTGAACGATTTTCTGATACATTTCGCTGGCATCTTTTGAGGCTTTCTCCTCATATTCGGTCAAAATACGCTTCTTGACTTCTTCTGCTTGTGCGACAGCTTATTTTTTCGCTTCTTCCAAAATGCTTTCTCTCAGAGCTTTTGCCTCTTCTTTTGCTTTTTCTTCTGCCTCTTTCATTATGCTTGAGACTCTTTTTTCAGATTTTTCGTAAAGATCTTCCGCTATTTCGTCTTCAAGTTCTTCTTCCTCAAACATTGCAGTATTTTCAAGCTCTTCCTCAACTCGTTCGGCTTCAGCGGCATTCAAAGAGTACTTATTTTCGGATTCCGGAACGGAAAGCGAATATCCGCTTTGGCTATAAGAGTCACCCTCCGAAGAAATCGTCGTTTCTGTCTTTGGCTCTTCTCTTCTTGCTTCTCTTCTTGGCCTTTCAACACCAAGGTTATTGTTATTGCGTGTTTCTTTTGCTGCTGCTTCAGTTATTTTTTCAGCCTCTTCTTTTGCACACTTTTCCGCAACATCAGAGTCTATTTCTGAAGCAATCTCTTGGAGCTCCTCAACCGCAATTTCGGCCGCTTCTGCCTGCTTAATGTCACTGACATCAGCATTAACATCAGTTTCTATAACTGCGATTTTTGTTCCTTGAGATATTTCTTCGCCCTCTTTAACACAAATCTGTGCCAATATACAATCATAGCTCGAGGTAATTCCACATGCTACTTGCGGAGTCTCTGCATCAGCTATTATTTCATTCTTAGAGATCTTATCCCCAACTTTCTTGTACCATGAAGAAAGAGTTACTTCATCACTTGAGTTGTCAAATTTCGGAACGATTATATCAACACGCATAACAATCACCTTAGTTGCTTCATCAACTAGTAAAACATACAAACGTTTCTTTTTTGTTAATTTTTAAAAATTATTGCACGATACTTGGTCAAAATATTTTATATTGCGTCAGGATAAATATTCCGAAAAGTATGCGATACACAACAAAACAGAGCATGCTGCGTCTTTTCAGAAAAGAATCCATGGCAAATAAGGTTACCAATCCAAATAGGAATGAAAAGACACAACCAAGTGAAACCATTGTCCAATTTTCTATAATCAGGCTTCCTGTAAAAATTTTCAGAGTTTTGAGAAAACATGCCCCAGAAACCGGCAAGATAGACATAATGATGGAGAATCTGAAAGCCTCTAAACGAGGGTATTTAAGGTATCTCAACATGGAAAAACAGGCGCCAAGGCGACTTACTCCAGGCATTATTGTGCATACTTGAGCGATTCCGGTAAATATAGCGTCTTTTCTTGAAACATCTGTGCGATTTTTGATGGCATTTTCGGATTCTTTATCGCATAACCACAATATTACGGCGAAAATTATTAGATTAGAGGATATTAAAATCGGAGAATGGAAATCTACATCAAAAAAGGCTTCTGCGAGCCCACCGAATATTATAATAGGTATGTTTGCGACAACTATTGTAATGAACATGTCGCGATTCTTCGATTTTTTGTTAAGTATAAAGGCAAAGCCGCCCTTGATAAGATCCCAAACTTGCGGCCAAAAGAAAATTACTACAGCAAGAAGAGAGCCTATATTTAGAAAAATATCAAACGAAAGCCTCTGATTTGGCAAGCCCTGCAATCTGGAAAACACCATAAGGTGCGTAGAGGAGCTTACCGGAAGCATCTCGGTTATTCCCTGTATGATTCCCAAAATTATCGCTTGAAGTTGCGTCATTGTACTGCTGCCTTTACTCCATTGCCTCCAGAATCCACGGCGATGATATTATTTCGCGATATTTTTCGCAAGAGCAGGAGAAAGTTGATGTTGTGCAAAGCGGTGTTTTTGAGCAACGTGGATTTCTGTTAGGCGTAATGCGGCATATTTAGTGTTTAATTTCTCCAGAAGCTGTCACTGCTTCACGAAACTCTCCCATAGCAGCAAGTATTTGATAGTGTGTAAAATCTGCGCCAATAGTCAAATATACCTCCGGATAGGCGTTAGTTTCCAATAATTCATTAGCAGACTTTTTAATACTTGCATCCGAAGCAGACTTTTTAATACTCGTACCTGACGCTTTTATTTTACCGCGAAAAATAACATTCACATAATTTGTAATTTTACTCTTTGATATCACGATAACACCTTCTGGGAGAAGGCTCCAGTATCGCATTATACCTAATTCATCCTCCAAGGAAGCACTGTCAAATTCAGTTGGTATACTCTGACCAAGGCTTTCGACCTTTGCATTAAACTCTACTAGTTCATTATAGAATTTCTTGTCGGCTTTCGCTTGTTCATCTATGGCGTTGTCCATCGCAGAGAGACTATTTAATGCGAAAAAACAACCAACACAAATAATTCTTTTTAACCGATATAAGGCATTTTTCATTTTTATTCCTCTTACTCCTAAAATGCTATATAATGCAATATATGTTTTTGTCAATTGTTTTTCGCAATTTTTAGTCGTATTTATTTAAATATAAATCAATATGGTGATTTCCATTCAAGAAAAATGCGCTGTTTTCTATAAACCAGATTTACGAAACGCTTCTATTTCTTCGACCACTTTATTTAATTGACCTATGTCTTTTACAGCATAGGCGCTTATGTTCGGTATGTTCTCATTCAACATATCTGCTGAACCTTGCCCATCTCCGACAACGATAATATGAGTCAATTTTTGTTCTTCGATTCTTTCAAACATTCCATTAGCTCCACTCCAAAGCATAGGATTTGTCAATTGCTTTTTTAACCAACTCTTGTCGAAACCATCACTTGAATAATAAATTAATCCCGTTGCATCAGATATTATTGGAATCAGCAAATTCTTTCTTGTCGGAAAATTTTTCCATAGTTCATCTACTAAAGGCGCCATAAAATTAGTATGGAAAGGTGCAGCAACCTTCAATTCTATAAGTTTAATATCCGGCATATCGCTTTTTAGCTTATCTTCTAATAAAGAAACCGCTTTATCTACACCTGCTACAGTAAAGCAGGACTTTGTATTTTTACTCGTGATAAAGGTAGTCTTTGTATTCACATATTTTTCAAGAATATTGAAATCAATTCCTTGTACAACAACCATCTTATACGATTGCTGTGCATTTCTAGCAATATCTGTTGATAACTCATCTCTTAATTGAAGAAATTTTAGCAAATCTTCAAGTGAGATTGCTCCGGCCGCGAATAGAGCAGTATAATTTCCCAAAGATTGTCCGATTACACAATCAAAATGCAAGTTTGGATATAAACAATTAATTCCCTTTAAAATCAAACATTGAACTGTTGCCAAAGCCTGTTGAACTTTTCCTTTACAAAATAACGACTCTTTACTTCCCTCTAATATGTCATCATCTGTAAGTCCCGTCTGTTCTTTTATTTTTTCATATTCTTCAGCAACTGGAGCAACTCGTTTAATAAAATCGTTAGCTACTCCGGAAATATCAACGCCTTGTCCTGTGAAGCAAAGGCCTATTTTAGGGTTGCTACTATTTACACAAGAACATAACATAACCAAGCAAAGGCAAAATAGTCTAATGACAGTTTTCATAATATCTTCCACAAAATCGCTTAATGTATCGTTGATAGTACCATATAGTCTTAGCTAGTAAAGCAGTATTTCGAAAACTGAGCCTATTCTTCCCGCATTTTTAGAGCAGCAAGGAAGGTTCCATGTGGGATTTTGACGTTACCAATCTCACGCATTTTTTTCTTTCCTTCTTTTTGCTTATCAAGAAGTTTGCGTTTTCTGGAGATATCTCCACCGTAACATTTAGCCGTAACGTCTTTTCGAAATGCCGCAATGGTTTCGCGAGCGATAATTTTTCCTCCTATAGCCGCCTGTATAGAGATTTTGAACATATGCCTTGGAATAAGGTCTTTCAGGCGTTCACACAGTTGTCTTCCACGATATTCCGCGTTTTTGCGATGAACAATCATCGATAGAGCGTCAACTTGCTCACCATTAACCAAAATCGTCATTTTCACGAGGTCTTCTTGCTCATATCCCGCCAAACTGTAGTCGAAACTGGCGTAACCTTTGCTAATGGACTTCAAGCGGTCATAAAAATCATACACAACTTCATTCAGAGGCAGCTTATATTCCACTAAAACTCGTGTTCCAACATACGTGAGTTCCTGTTGAATGCCCCTTTTTTCCTCGCACAGAGCTAAAATATTGCCCAAATATTCATCAGGAACGATGATTTTTGCGACAATCCAAGGTTCTTCAATAAATTCGATTTTCGTTTGGTCAGGCATATCTGCCGGATTGTGCATATCAATCACGCTCCCATCCGTCATGTGCACTTTATAAACGACGCTCGGAGCCGTAGTAACCAAATCAAGATTATACTCACGTTCGAGGCGCTCTTCGATGACTTCCAGATGAAGCAATCCAAGAAAACCGCACCGAAAACCGAATCCCAAAGCCTGTGAAGTTTCAGGTTCAAATGAAAAACTGGCATCGTTCAGCTGTAATTTGATTAAACTGTCCTTTAGCTTCGTATAATCCACAGTATCCACAGGAAAAATGCTGCAAAAAACAACGTTAATGCACGGCTTAAAGCCCGGTAAAGGTTCCGCCGCCGGCCTGTTTTCCTGCGTTATCGTATCTCCGACATGAGCGTCGCCAACGCTCTTGATTCCCGCAATGATATATCCGATTTCGCCTGTGCCAAGTTCGCTTACTTCCTTTGGTTTCAGAGTAAAAACGCCGACTTTCTCGACATTATAGACCATTCCGGCGGCCATTAATTTGACTTTCATGCCTGGCTTAATAACGCCATCTTTTACACGCACCAAAGTCACAACGCCCATGTATGGGTCATACCAGCTGTCTACCAAAAGAGCCTTCAGAGGCGATGTCGCTTCCCCTTTTGGCGCTGGAAGTCGTTGTACAAGAGCTTCGAGCACATCTTCGACACCAAAACCTGTTTTTGCGGAAATTTGAATAGCATCTGTACAATCAAGACCGATAACGTCCTCTATTTGCTCACTTACACGGTCGATATCAGCTGCGGGAAGATCGATTTTGTTAAGAACAACTATAATTTCATGGTCATGTTCGATGGCTTGGTACACATTTGCAAGCGTCTGCGCCTCAACGCCTTGAGTTGCGTCCACCACCAAAATTGAGCCTTCGCAAGCAGCAAGAGATCGGCTGACTTCATATGAAAAATCCACATGCCCGGGCGTATCCATAAGGTTCAGTTGGTATACATTGCCGTCCTTGGCCTTGTACTCCAGACGCACCGTTTGCGCTTTTATGGTAATTCCTCGCTCACGCTCAATATCCATGGAATCAAGGAGTTGGTCGCGAAATTCACGATTATCTACCGCCCCGCACATCTGTATTAATCTATCCGCAAGAGTAGATTTTCCATGGTCTATATGAGCTATGATTGCGAAATTGCGAATTTTATCCAGGCTCATTTTGTGCGCAATTCTCCGCCAAATTTCGTAATATGATTCATGACTTTCGATGAGACTTCGTTTGCTTCATCTTCAGTAAGTGTGCGATCGTCCACGCCCAAAGTTATCGTAAAACCTACGGCTTTCTTCAAATGAGACATCTCGAAACAGTCAAATATACCGACCTTAATGATTCGTGAATCTAATCTGTATATTTCGCCAATCAAATTCCCTACCAATGATTTTGCGTCAAATACGAATGAAAAATCTCGCTCTATTCTCGGAAAAACTTTACTGGAAAACTCAACTTTCTTTTGCGATGGCGTAATATTGTCCAAAATAACTTCAAAGCATATTATGCGATTGCTTATAGAGAACAGCTTGCAGATTTTCGGATGCATTTCGCCGAAGTATCCAATGAGTTTTCGGCCGACAAATACCGCTCCGCTCCTGGACGGATGATAATATGACGGCAAATCTTTCTTTATCGTAATATCTTTTTCGAATATGCCGTAATATTCCAGAACAGCCAGCAAATCTGCCTTTGCATCAAATACATCGGTTTTTCTGTTTTTATCAAGCCACGAACGGTCGTGAATTTCACCAATTCGAACGCCTGCAATACGTGATTCCTGCTTGCATTCATCATAAAATACGTCCCCAGCTTCCATAAGTTCGACGTGCGTTTTTCCGTAATTCAGAGTTCTGGAAGCCGCAAGTATAAGCCCAGGCAGCAAGGACGGACGCATAACGCTAAGATCTTCGCTTATAGGATTCAGCAGAAGCAGCAATTTCTTATTTTCCTTAAATGCCTCTGCATATTCCGTTTTTATGAAAGAATACAAAACTACTTCCGATAATCCTTTTGACGCCAGCAATTTTTTCAGAGCGTTTTTATCGTGCAACGAGCTCAAATATTTGTCTTTTCCCTTTACAAGAGGCTCAATTTTCTGCTCGGTAACAGCGTCATACCCAATTAATCGCAAAATCTCTTCGACCAAATCTTCTTCAATATTCAAATCATGGCGCCAACTTGGAGCAACAAATGTCATACTGTCTGCAGATTCGGCTTTTAGCTTCAATCCGAGGCGCAACAAAACATCCTTGGCCTGCGCCCAATCAACTTCAAAACCCGCTATACTACCCAACTTCTCTTTTGTCAGAACTATCGGTCGGTCATTCTTCGAAACTTCTCCCGCCGCAAAAATACTGCTCGCTTCACCACCGCAAAGATCGATTATAGCCTTTGTGACGTTTTCAAGCTCAGGCACACATGACTCCCTATCAATGCCACGTTCGAATCTTGTTCGCGAATCGCTCGTAATATTAAGAAAACCACCAGATTTTGACACGGAAATAGGGTCGAAAAACGCAGATTCTATCAATATGTCGGTCGTGTTTTTATCGCAGGCTGCTTTTGTGCTTCCCATAACTCCCATGAGGCACAAAACATCTTTATAATCTGTTGTTACAAGCATATCTTCTCGAAGAAGCCGCTCATTTCCTTTAATATCAATGAACTTCTCTTTATTCTTTGCGAATCTTATGGATATATCGCCTTCAATTTTGTTCAAATCGTATATATGCAGAGGACGCCCGCAATCAACAAGCCACAAATTCGAAATATCTACAATTGCGGAAATGCTGTTCATACCCGCTGCCTTCAGCCGTTGTTTAAGCCAAGTCGGACTTTCGCCGTTTTTTACCCCACGAATCACTCGAAAAGCGACAAAAGGAGCATAATTTTCCGTTCCGTAATCTATCTGAATTTTGGAAGGAAAATCAAAGTTGCTTTTGCATGTTTTTTGTTCAGGTTCAATGAATTTTCCAGCACCTGCAGCCGCAAGATCGCGCGCAATCCCTTTCACTGAAAAACAATCGCCTCTGTTTGGCGTAATGGATACATCGAAAACCCCGCCATCATACCCTAATACTTCGCCAATAGAGGCGGATAAATCAGTATCGGGATCTATTTCGATAATGCCGTGACTGTCATCTCCATCAGAAATAGCCAATTCATCCCGTGAACACATCATACCTTCGCTTTCTATTCCGCGAATCTTGCTTTTTTTCAGGACAATACCGCTACCGGGAATGAAAGCGCCGGGAAGTGCCAAAATACTTTTCAGTCCCGCTCGTGCGTTAGGAGCACCGCAAACGATGTGATACTTTTTCCCCTCACCATCTATAACTTCGCACACCTTTAATCTGTCAGCATTCGGATGTTTTTCCGTGCTTTCTATCTGCGCTAATTTGAATTTTTCGAAAACAACAGATGGATCTTCGAAACTCTCTACCTCCAACCCTATAGATGTGAGTTTTTCCGCAATCTGATTAGCACTTAATTCTGTCGATAAATAACTTTTTAGCCAGTTATATGTGAAACGCACGATAAAATCTCCAAATTTCTATGTTCTTTTTTTGGTATTTTCTAAAATTATAGTGACTACCCTAATTACCTTACTTTTACTTTTCTGCTTCTCGCTTTTATTTTGCGGCATAACTAAAGCCAAACGCCTCTCTCCAGCGTGAATCGGATTCAAAATATCCTCGCAAATCTGAAACACCGTATTTTAGCGACGTTAGTCTCTCCAAACCAAATCCAAAAGCTATGCCCCGATACTTTTTCGAATCAATATTGCCGGCTTTCAAAACGTTAGGATGAACCACACCTCCGCCAACTACTTCCATCCATTTGTCACCACTTCCGAATATGATTTTTCCACCCTTGATTTTGTAATTAATATCAATTTCCGTAGATGGCTCAGTAAATGGGAAGAAGCTCGGACGTAATCTCAATTCTATTTGCGGAACTCCGAAAAATTTCTTCAAAAAATCGGTCATAAGATACTTGAGATGAGCGAAACTAATGCCCTCACCAACCATAAGCCCTTCAATTTGATTAAACATCGGCGTGTGAGTCGCGTCATAGTCACTTCTGTATACGCGCCCAATGGAGAAATACCTAAACGGCGGCTTGTTATTCGCGAGCATAGCCCTTATTTGAACAGGAGATGTATGCGTACGCAATAATTTTCGCCCTTCTTTTCTATCTGCCGGATAATTCAGGTAAAACGTATCGTGCATAGTACGCGCAGGATGATGGTCAGGAATATTCAGCGCGGTAAAATTGTAATATTCGCTTTCGATATTAGGGCCTTCCGCAAAAGTAAAACCATATTCCGACAAAATATCGGCAATTTCATCAGCAACTTTCGTAAGGGGATGCAAGTTTCCTGATGGTCGTACACGAGCAGGCATTGTAACGTCAACAAATTCGGAAGCAAGTTTCTTCTCCAATTCCGCAATTTCCAATCTTACAGCTTTAGAACTAATGCTATTGAGAATCTCCGTTTTTGCTGCATTTATTTCCGTTCCCGCGATTTTCCTTTTGTCTTCTGGCATATCCTTCAGAGATTTCAAAAATTCCGTCAATTTGCCATTTTTTCCGAGAACAGCGACTTTGATATCATCCAATCGTTTTGTTGTGCGCGAATTTTCTATTTCAAATAAGCATGAAGAAAGCAATTTTTCAATATCAGTCACGAGCGCCTCATTTAATCGAAAATACCGACACATCCTATCAGAAAAAGACAATTCTTAAAAGGTTAACATCATTATCTTTGGCACATTAAACTAATACCCCGAACGGGGACGAGAGACAACGTTGGCAGGCGAGTGCCATTTTAGAGTCTTCATAGATCTGTCGTT
>CADBNZ010000003.1 GCA_902796155.1 uncultured Pseudomonadota bacterium | reverse complement strand
TGCGGCTCGTCAATGATAACGATGGGATTTGTCGCCTGTATGTAGCTTATCGCCGTATCGCCGTTGAGCTTGTCCTGCTGCTGATTAATGACATTCTCTGCCTTACGGAATGCGTCAATATTGATGATCATGATCTCGATATTGGCGCTGGCAGCAAACTGCCGCACGTCGGACAGCTTGGAGGAATTATAGATAAAATAACGGCAGGGCGCATTGTCATAGAGGGCAGAAAAATGCTCCTGCGTTGTTTGCAGAGATTTATACACGCCCTCGCGGATAGCTACGCTGGGCACAACAACGATAAACTTGGTAAAACCATAAAGGCGGTTTAATTCATAGACCGTTTTTGTATAGACATATGTCTTGCCTGTTCCTGTTTCCATCTCAACGGAAAACTGCCGTTCCTGCAAATCATCTGTTTTCGGCAACAGGTTTTTCTGCTGCACCGCCTGCATATTTCCGATGATCTGTTTATCATTAATGCACAGCGCATTTGCGATACCCACGTTTGCAAACAGACCGACCTGCCCGCCGCTCTGCTCCATGCTAAAGGTATTCGTCTGCCGTTGCTGCCCATCGAAAAGACCGCAAACAGCATTTACCGCATCTGTTTGAAAATCCTGTTGTTTGAACTTTAGCTTCATACAAGATCACCAAAATGCTTTCTTACTAAATTCGACAATACAAGGAAATTCTTCTTTGTTTCATCAGATAGCTTTTTGATTACGTTTTCCCTTTCTTTAGGTTTTGTAAAATAGAGTTCGGATATAATTGATTCATAAGTTGAATCACCGGGTAATTTTAGCATAGTTTTCAAAGTTGAGTAATCCGCAGCTTCAATCATCTCTTCCATGCGTACTTTTGCTTTCTCATGGAGATTGGGCAGCAATACAAAGTTACAAGCCTCTTTTTCTCCAAATTTATTCTTGGCTTTTCCCAACGCCGCTTTGCCTTCTTTATCATTATCCCAAAGCGCAAGGTACTCTTTTTGGTATGCAATAAAGTATTGAATGTTATTAATAATGGCATCGGCAGAAACGCTTGGGAATATCCGCACATTTTCTGGTAAATTGCAAAATGATTCTATACAGTATTTATCATATATGCCTTCAACGCAGAGAATCTTTTCGCTACTCAAGATTGTTTGGAATTCTGGAATTTGTAATGCCTCATATATTGGTTGCATAGCCGTATTACGGACAGATTGTGTATGGTTCTTTGTAGCAACAGACTCTACAGCGATATATGTTGAACTGCTTTGTTTAGAAGATTTGCTTTTCTCTACGATCAGGATATTATTAAGTGGGATATGCATAGGAGAAATTAATTGCGGCGAGTGAGTACAATATATTACTATTCCTTCTTTTTTTGAAATGTCTTTCAATTTCTTGCACAAATCGGCTTGAGCAGTTTCGTGAAGGTATGAACCCGGTTCATCTAATAGAAATATGGTTTCATTTTCTGCGCCATTTTGTTTCGGATTAAATCTAATTTTCATAATGAAATTGTAATACCAAATAAACCCTTTACTGCGATCCGAAACAGTAAAAAATTGAGATGATCTTCCATTAATTTGCTCTTTTATATAGACAAGCAAAACGTTTTTCTCGGGTTTTATATCGAGGCTTATGGAAATATCTTTTTTCACGGGAGAAAACTTTGACCAAGCCTCTGTTAAAGTATTACTAAGATATGTTTCGACTTCTGACACTATTGATTTTCAGACTCGATCATCTATTTCTGCAATGCTCTTGAGAGAATAATTATCATTAGTGGACTTAAACACGCGCTCAAAATATCATACCATTCGTTGCTTTCGCTGCTATTGAGCGGTATTTCACTAACTGGACGGTCATTAAAATCATCGTTATATAAGATATAAGGCATAGCGTCTATAATTGTACGGCATATCAGATCTTCATCATCAGCCGAAAACTCTTTAAACACAGAACAGGAATAATATCTGCCTTCGTTTGTTAAATTTCGGCTTATCTTTAATTCAGATATTCTATCTTTACCCTCAGCAAAGCTGTCCATAAGGGTAGTATCTGCCGCTGGTCCTCTCGGCGCTGTTTTCAAGCGTTCTTCTGCCTTTTTTCGGGCCGCGTGTTGCACACACTTATTCACTTCTTCCCTTGTGCATAAGATGGTAGCAGAAATAATACAATCGCCTTTGGAAACAGTACTATACAGATTATTGATGTTTTTTAGATGTTGTCCATCATTATTATTGTCATTAATGTAGTCAAAACAAAACATTGCCTGAAGAATTGTTGTTTTGCCGCACTCATTTACACCCACAAGCGGGGTAATTCTTGATGATAGATCAATAGAGAGCCCTTTGCTTATTGCACGATATTTCTCGATAGTGAAACTCTTATATTTCATTGCTTGTCCCTTCTCTCTTTTTATTTATATTATCTTCAACTCAATGCCCCTGTTTTCAAGCAGATAATACGCATTTGACATAGCGGAATTATCCGCAAGGGTGCGCTCGGCAACGACGATTTTCTTCGGGGCAAGCGACGCCATGCTTTCTATATGCTCGGTGGTTATATTTGCCTGCAAGCAAATGAGCATATCGTGGTTATCGACGCTGTAAACCATCGCTCCGTTTACGTCCAAAGCTACAACGGAAGAAGTCAGCGGGTAGCCCATTTTGAGCAATATTTCATAGATCAAATCTTCGTCCGACCTGTCGGGCTTCACCCCGTCAATATGTCCTTCCATACGGCTGAGCAGCGTTTCAATATCGTCTTCCGCGACTGGCGTATCGTCCCACAGCTTTAGGTTGGAGGTGTCCAGCTTGAAAACCTTGAAGCCAATATCAACGTGTAGGGCGTCCTCATTGAGATTTTCAAGTATTTTATTTCCCGCGCGGCGGATACGCTCCTTGCCAATCTCGCAGATGTTTTTATAGCCCGCCTTGAACGCCTCGCTCTTTTCGCCGCAGACTTCGGGAAGCTGCACCATAATGAAGCGACGGTTGCCACCGTCCTCAGCATTTAACTGCATAACGGCATGGGCGGTGGTAGCGGAGCCGGAGAAGAAGTCGAGGATAATATCAGTTTCTTTTGTGTTAGTGTTCAGTAAAAACTTTATCAAATTTGTCGGTTTGGGATAAGAGAAAACTTTATTATCAAATAATGCTGCTATCTCTTTTGTCCCGTCTTGCGACATTCCTATATCGTCCGTCAATTTAGTGCTTACTGCTATACGACCAAAGTTTTCGCCTGCTTTTTCCATATCATCAGATTTCCAATATCTAAAAACCGGTTTTGATATATCTAAAAAGTCGTAATCACCCGGAAAAATAATTCTACCTTCATCATAATACTGCTGAAATGTATCAATCGTAACAGCCCAACATCTTAAAGGATTTACAGGGTATTCTTCTTTCGTTTTTGGATTTATCATAGTATAGTTACTATTTGGTCTTTCTTGTATTGTTCTTTGCGTTGTGAGATCGTGAAAACGCCAAGGACGATTTGGGCAATCCTCTGTTTCATAATACTTTCTTTCCTTGCCCTCAACACTTGCAATAAATTCAGATGTTTTGGCATAGCAAAAAATCCATTCATAATCTTGTGATACTCCAAAAGGCACATCGGACTTTGCCGTTCTTTTTCGCCACGGAATCTGTGCAACAAAGTTTTCTTCTCCAAATATATCATCGCATATTTTTTTAAGATTAGTCGCTTCATTATCATCAATACTGATAAAGATAACCCCATCATCCCGCAGTAAATTTGCGGCAAGCCGCAAGCGGGGATACATCATATTTAACCAGTTCGTATGATAGCGCCCCATAGTTTCGGGATTGCTCTTGGTGGTTTGCTGCGTGACCTCTTTGTACCGCGCCAGCGGGTCTTTGAAATCGTCCTCATAGACAAAATCGTTGCCCGTGTTATAGGGCGGGTCTATGTAGATCATCTTCACTTTACGGAAGTAGGACTTTTGCAGAAGCTTCAATACCTCCAGATTGTCACCCTCGATATAAAGGTTTTGCGTTGCGTCAAAATTGACGCTTTCCTCCGGGCAGGGGCGCAAGGTGGCGGTGCTGCGCTTCTGTGCAAGCCGCAGGCACTCGCTTTTACCCTTCCATTTGAACTCATATTTTTCAAAATCGTCGGTGATATATTCGCCGCAAAGGGACAGGAGCTTGTCTATGTCCAATCTCCCCTCGGTGAAGCATTCCGGGAAAACGCTTTCCAGCTTGTCCTTATTCGCTGCCTCTATGTCCATCGAGAGCCCGTCTAATTTATCCATTTTCAAACCTCCTCACACTGCAAATTGCATAGAAACAACAGACCGTCTTCTACGCGGGTTTTAATTGCTTGCAACTGTCCTATGCTATATTTTCCAGCAACCCCGTGTGTGCCATCGCTTAATATATGGAACAACTCTAAAATATTTTGAATGTCCGCTTCTACAAATTCAACTGCATCATTATTTGAAACACCTTTACTATCGAGAAAATAACGTATCTTTGCTCTGCGTGTAGGTGTTCCGTTTGGAGTTCTTTCACAAGTAGGGTATTTTGCAGCGACAATTTTATCAGGTGCTTTTGTGTTGAATATTTCTGTAAAGATTTCGCGTGCGCTTGTGCAAAAATGTCTTGTTGCATCTGGATTTAACGGATTAAGTGAAAATAATGCACCTCTCCACCTGTTGTCTAAATCTGTTGATATAGATTTAAGCTGTTGCATTATTTTTGTATCTTGTAAAGAATAATCAGTTTGTGGTTTTTGCTCGTTAGCTAAAACCACATTTGCGGTTTCTAAACAATTGGAGTTTTCTTGCTCAACATCCTCATAGAACCTTTCCATAAAGACATTTGACG
>CADBNZ010000002.1 GCA_902796155.1 uncultured Pseudomonadota bacterium | reverse complement strand
TTGCTCTTCCCATACGCATTTTAGCTATTAATGCATACTATGCTAACCATACAAGCAGCGGGGAATTGCACCCTTAGAGATTAAAATTGTTTTTTAAATCAGATTGAGTTAACTATCTATGTTTATTGATTTTTATCGCGCTCGCTAAAATTGGCTCGATTTTTTGAATATGTCGACAGATATTCGATTCGTCGAGATCAAAAAGTGCCTCCAAAAACTGAAAGCTCACATAAAATCGGTAGTAACCAATAAAATCTCATCTCCCAGCGTTTTTTGCTTCGAAGTACACCTTGCGATTTTCTTCTTTTTCTGAACTTCCTTCTACTTCGGACTGACTTTGCAAACAATTTCGCGAAATTCGGATAACTTTATTCATGCTAACCTTGAAAAATTCTTCTTTTGATTAAACAATTTATTAAAACTCAGCATAATTATTACTTTTTTCTAACTCAGTATCCCTCTTTTGCTCCTTCTTTTCTATACTCTCCTTACTTTTGCAGTCAACCGTATTTAGAAGAAAATTTTATCATTCAAGAAAGCTCTCATTTTAGAGTTTAGAATGACGAGTAGCTTATGAGCTACGGCGATGAGAGCGACATGAGCGGATTTGCCTCTGTTTCTGAGATTTTTGTAAAATTCCGAAACTTTTTCATTACTTCTAATTGCGCTTATAGATGCCATAAAAAGCGCATTTCACACGCATTCGACCCCTGCGAATCTGTCTTCAGGATCTCATTTTCCGCTATCGTGAGCCATTGGTGCCAATCCGACTAGCTTTGCGATTTGACGATTCTCCAATTTTCCGAGTTCCGGCAAGGAGGCTATTAAAATCGCTGCCGTTTGTTCTCCGATTCCTTTTTCTGAAATTAGCACTCCCTTGATTGTTCCTGCTTTTTTATCCAAAATCTCTCGAATCTCTGACTCTATTTTTTTTGTTTCTTCTTTTAAAAACGCCATATGAGTCTTTATACTCTGAACTATCAGTTCTTTCGGCTCTTTTTCGAGACGAGATTTCTCTTCTTTCATTGTTTCAACCAATATGTCTCGACGTTCTGTCAGCTCCTCTAAATCAAAACGATAGTCTTCTTTCCTTTCTTGAATCCTCGGATTCATTTTTTCTCCGTATTCTGATAGCATTTGCGCATCTATCTTATCTGTTTTCGCCAGATCTCGATAGCTCCTCGCAAAATTTCTCACATAATATGGATTAACAACCGATAGTGGTACTTTCTTATACATGAGAGGTCTATTGCAAATAAATGGCACAAAAACTACATAGCAATGGAATTTTTGCTCATTTTTGACTGTGTATTTTTCTACATTTTTATGTATTTTATATATTATTTTTATTTATTTTTAAAAAAAGAAAAAGTATTGACACAAATGTTAAAAGCAAATATGGTGGAGAATAGAGAGATTGTTGAAAATAGGTGAGCGCGTGTTACATATGCATTAAACATAGAGTGGAGGGAGCTGTGAATGCATTGGAAAGCATGATTTTTTATCCCAGTTGGAGGAAATGCCAATTCCGAAAGGCAGAGTTTCATCCAGAAGGGTGTGTGTGGCTTTTTTTTGAGAGTCAGCGTTTTCTTGCCTCGAAAGTGAAAGACTTCATAGAGGGTTCTCGTGTGTGTTTTCTATCTGACTCCGCTGGTCCAGAATGGTTAGCATCTAGATTAGAGAATTTTGATAGAATTGTCTTTGTTGCAGAAACCACTTGGTCCTATGATTTAAATTATAATGAAGTTTCTAATTTTCTAGCTCTTTTAAAAGTTATACAAAAAATCAGATGTACTGAGTTTGATATTGTTACTGTAAGATCTATTACTTGCTCTGCATTTAGAGCAGTCACTCACCCTCATGACGGTGTCTTTGTTGGATTAGGGCAAACATTTGCCCAAGAAGTGGACTTTTCGGTGCGTGTACTGGTTTTGGAGCACATATCTGAGAAAGTTATTTATTGGATATTACATGGCACCTTTCCAAGTCGCTATCCGATTATTGTGTTAGATGATTGTTTTTTGATTCCGACTTTAAAGAGAAATGCTGCTTGTAGTCATACCATATCCTGTCGTGAAAGTAGTTGCTTTCGTAATGGCGGAACGTACCTTATTATAGGAGGGAGAGGTGGATTAGGAGGAATGCTTGCCAAATATTTAGCTCGTCAGTATAAAGTAAATTTAATTCTGATTGGTCGATCTCCAAAGGATCAGAAGCAACTCGATAACTTAGTAAAAAATGGAGCTGCTTCTGTCACTTATGAACAGACGGACGTAAGCGATTTTGAAAGAGTGAAAGCTATTTTTAAACGATATCCAAGAATTAATGGTATCGTGCATTCAGCTTTAGTATTGAAAGACTCACTAATATGTAATATGTCGGATGAAAATTTACAAAGCGTGTTGTCTCCAAAACTATGTGGCACCCTTAATTTATTACGTATTTTGAAAAATATGAACTGCTCTCAACTGGATTTTGTTCTCTTTTTTTCATCAGTACAATCATACATCGCAAATCCTGGACAAGCAAATTATACTGCGGCTTGTGTTTCAAAAGATGCTCTGGCAAATGTTTTAAGAGAGCTCTATATGGTAAATAGCAAAATTATTAATTGGAGTTTTTGGGGCGATATTGGAGTTGTTGCTTCTGATTATTACCGAAAAAGGATGAGTAAGCTTGGAATTGAATCTATAAGGGAAAAAGAAGGGCTGGAGATAATTGAATGGCTTTTATCTACAAAACTAAAGCAAGTCACAGTAATCAAAGCATCAGATAATGCATTAAAAAGACTGAATATAGGGGGATAACCGATATGACATTAGAAAATATAATCCCAAATTATGATGAGAACAGTTCTGAAGTAGAAAGTGCTCGGATAGCAATTGAGGCATTAGATGCTTACGTTTGTAGTAGGGTGGCGGGCATCAATATTTCTGATTTTGTACCAAAATTTGCTAGATTAGTCAGAGCCTTAAAATCGATTCCAAGAAAAGATGGAGAAAGTATACAATTTTTAAAAGAACACTTTCCTCAGATTGTCGGACATCTTAATTTACTGGAACATTGTCTAAAATTTTATAACGATGTGTTGTCTGGAAAAGTTCAGGCGACAGAAGTTCTATTTCCTGATGGGACTTTTGATCTTGTTTCGCAAGTATATACATCAAATCCTATAGCTGATCATTTTAATTCCGTTGTTGCTCAAATTATCGAAAATTACGTAACTACCTCGGATAAACCAATAAAAATTTTAGAAATTGGTGCTGGAACTGGTGGAACAACAAGGTTTATTCTACCAAAAATAAAAGGTTATAATGTTAGTTATGATTTTACAGATGTCTCGTTATCTTTTTTAAATAAGGCAAAAAGTAAATTTGACAGCTATAAGTTTATTGACTACAGTATCTTTGATGTCTCTTCAAAAAACAATACAAAGCTTCTAACGAAATACGATATAGTAATTGCAACTAACGTAATCCATGCAACGCCAGATTTACGTGTCTCTTTAAAAAATATATATGATAGGTTGGAAGAGGACGGAATATTTGTTTTAAATGAAATAACTAGTATTCAGAATTTTGCAACAGTTGTTTTTGGTCTTACTGAGGGATGGTGGCTCTACAATGACCAATATCGTATAGAAAATAGCCCACTGGTTGCAGGCAATAACTGGCAAACATTGATAAATAGCAGTGGTATGTCTTTTTTGGGAAAATACGGAGGAGATGATCAGCAGGTAATGGTTGCGACAAAAAAAATTCAAAAAGTAAGAAATTTGTCAGTTGTACCTGCACGATCGCTTATCAAGTCGACTATAGCCAATGTTATGTTGATGAATGAGAATGAGATAGAAGATGATGTACCATTTCAGGAATATGGAATAGAT
>CADBNZ010000001.1 GCA_902796155.1 uncultured Pseudomonadota bacterium | reverse complement strand
TGCCCGTGTGGCGGAATGGTAGACGCTACAGACTTAAAATCTGTTGTCCTTTCGGGCGTGGGGGTTCGAGTCCCTCCACGGGCACCAGCGGAAATACCTCCTCCGCAAAGCTCTGAATCGAACGAAGCGGTATTCATTAAAAATCTTACTCTTGTATTATTTTAGGCAATATATCTTTATAAAGGGTTAATTTCCTATAATATTCGCAATTGATTTTGTAAATTCTCCGTATTTCCAATGTATTTTAATGTTCAAAACTTATATTTTCCTTCAATAATCTTCTCTTGATAAAAAACTCTGGAATTACTTTCGCAAAGTATCTAATATGCAAACGCAATCTTCGGAGAATACGTAAAATGATTGGAGAATTTTTCGGATATGTTGCCTTAATTACCGCCATTATAGGACTGTTGCCGCAGGTGATTAAGTCATACAGAACGCATTCTACGGATGATATTTCCATGATAATGCTATTAAATTATTTCATTGGTTCAGTCGCTTGGATTATTCACGGATTGAGTATAAATTCCAATTTCGTGGTTTGGAGCAACATATTGGGCGGAGCGGTTTCTTTGGTTTCAATTGTTCAGAAGCTGAAATATGATAATAGATACAAAAGAGTATAAGTCTGTTATTTGTTTGGACGGCGATCTTCCGTTTGATTTTCTCCAAAAAACGGATTTGCAAATTATTGCTACGGACGGAGCCGCCAACAAATTACTTCAGAATAACATTCATCCGTTGGTTGTCATAGGTGATCTGGACAGTATCAACAATAAAGTTCGCAGTCGCTGCAATTGTATTGAGATTGCAAGCCAAAATTCTACGGATTACGAAAAAGCGTTGGATTATGCCCATGATAACAACTTATCTCCATCGATAATTACAGGTATCAACGGCGGGTATTTGGACAGAATCCTTATGAATTTGTGTATTTTTTCTCAAACTGATTCGGTTTTTTTTTCTGAAGATATGGTAGGCATGGTAATTTCCAAACATAAGGTCTTGCAGCTGCCAAAACATACGAAAATTTCATTAATGGGAGCGAACGAAGCTGTCGTAACGAGTCACGGTCTGAAATGGGAGTTAAAAGAGACGAGATTATCTTTTGCAGGCTTTTGCTCTTGCAGCAATAGGGTCTCCGATGAAACAGTAACTCTCGATGTCGACGGAAAAATTCTGGTATTCATATATTTGAAAGACATCATCGATTCAGGAAAGTAAGATTTCGGCACTGTTTACATAAATATAAAGTATGATTGCTCGTAAGCTGCGCAAGTGCTAAAATTCGACTAATTATTAGCAAGTATAACAGCCATGATAAGTAAAAAAGAAGAGATAAGAGTCAGATTTGCGCCTTCTCCAACCGGTTTTTTGCATGCCGGAAATGTTCGAGTTGCGCTGTTCAACTACCTTTTTGCGCAGAAATTCGGCGGAAAATTCATTTTGCGCATTGATGATACTGACAAAGAACGTTCAACGAAAGAATCTGAAGATCTGATATTAGAAGACCTTGCTTGGATTGGCATAAAATATGATGAATTTTATAGGCAATCCGAACGTATCGACAAATATGCTGCTGTTTTCGAAAAATTAAAAGCAGAAGGTCGTGTATATCTTTGCTACGAAACAAAAGAAGAGCTTGCTCTAAAAAGAAAAACACAAACTATGAGCGGCGTTCCTCCTGTTTATGACAGAGGAGCTCTGAAACTTACGGATAGCGAGCGCAAAAAGCTCGAAGAAAGCGATTCAAAGCCGTATTGGCGTTTTAAATTGGATGATACAAGCGCCGCAGAGTGGGACGATCTTGTGCATGGAAAAGTTCGCATTCCTTTGAATACCGTAAGCGATCCTGTTATCGTAAAACCAGATGGTGACTTCGTGTATACGTTTGCTTCTGTTGTTGATGACGCAGATCTTGGCATAACTCATATTATACGTGGAGATGACCACGTAACAAATACAGCCGTCCAGATTGATATTTTCAAAGCTATTTGCGAAGGAAAGTATCCGAAATTCGCGCATTTGCCGCTTATGTCTTCCATGGATGGTCAGGAGGTCTCGAAAAGAACGGGTTCGTCGCTGAGTGTGATAAATATGCGCAATGATGGTATGTTCCCGGAAGCTCTCATAAATGTGCTAGCGAACCTTGGAACTTCAAACAATATTGATTACCGAGACAATTTAGAAAGCCTAATAAAGAAATTTGATTTCAGCAAAATGAGTCTTGCGTCTCCGAAATTTAATATTGAGGACGTGCGTTTAATTAACAAAAAAATTCTGGCGGAAAAAACTTTTGATGAGGTGAAATCGAAGCTGCAAGCAAGCCTGAAAAATCTCACAGATGATAAGAAAATGCATGCTCTCTGGGACACGGTAAAGGGGAATATCAACAAACTTTCCGAAGTGAGTTTTTGGGATGATGTTTTTCATGGAAAAATGAAAATGTCGACAGAAAAACTCGATGACACATTTCTGAAGCAAATGCTCGACACTCTGCCTAGTAGTGCGGATTTCGACCAGTGGATTAGCAAATTGAAGGAGATTTCGGGAAAGAAAGGTCGAGACTTGTTTCATCCCATAAGAATCGCTCTTACAGACCTTGAAAACGGTCCGGAATTAAAGAAAATCGTTCAGTTTTTGGGCTATGACGCTATCAAAGAACGAATAAAAAAGCATATAAAACAGTGAAGATTGAACAAATGCGAAAAATCCAGCTTTATAATTCACTGTCTAACTCAATTGAAGACTTTAAGCCGATAGATCCCGAAAATGTGCGGATGTATGCTTGCGGACCAACTGTTTACGCCAGTCCTCATATAGGAAATGCTCGTCCGATTGTTGTATTCGACGTTTTGTTTCGAGTGTTGAAAAAAATCCATGATGGAAAAGTAACTTTTGTTCGAAATATTACTGACATTGACGACAAAATTAATAAAAAAGCGCGTGAATTGGAAATTTCTATAAGAGAATTGACGAATGAAGTTATAGCAGAGTTTCACTCGAATATATCAAAATTGAATGTCTGCCCTGTGACCCGCGAACCGCGCGCAACTGACCACATTAGCGATATGTTAGATATCATACAAAAATTGATAGACAACGGATACGCATACGAAGCGGAAGGGCATGTGCTTTTTCGTGTGAAAAAATTGGCGAATTACGGCATGCTGTCCAAGCGGAATATTGACGAAATGATTGCCGGAAGTCGTGTTGAAGTGGCGCCGTATAAAGAAGATCCGATGGATTTTGTGCTATGGAAACCTTCTGAGGAAGGCGTACCGGCGTGGGAAAGCAAATATTCTGCGGGACGTCCGGGGTGGCATATTGAATGTTCCGCAATGAGCTCGAAATATCTTGGGAAGCAATTTGATATTCACTGTGGCGGGCAAGATTTGATGTTTCCTCATCATGAAAACGAAATCGCGCAAAATTATGGTGCTTTCGGATGTTTGATGGCCAATTATTGGCTGCATAACGGCATGTTGCTGATTGATGGTCAGAAAATGTCGAAATCGTTGGGGAATATCATATCGCTTGATGACGTGCTTAAACGATATGATGGAGAAATAATTCGATATGTACTGCTAAGTTCGCATTATCAGAAAACGTTGAATTGGACTGAACAGGCGGTTCATCAGGCAAAACAGGCGCTGAATTGCTTATATGGAGCTTTGAAAAAGGCGGACTGCGAGGTTCTGATACAGCAGAATAAGCAAGATAGCGATGAAAGTATCCGACAGAATCACGGCGACGGTGAATCAGTTGTTCTGGACGCTCTTTGTACGAACTTGAATACTCCGCTGGCACTAACGGCACTTCATGAAATTGCTGATAAGATATATAAAACAGAAGATAGAGCCGAAATCCGAACCTTGTGCGCTGTTTTAAAGCAGGAAGCAGATTTTCTGGGATTGTTGAACAAAAATCCTGACGCTTGGTTTAAGCAAAACGGTGCCGATACCGCTACTGTCTCAGATGATGAAATTGAGAAAATGATATCTGAACGAGCAGAAGCGAAATCACGAAAAGACTTCAAAACGGCCGATGAAATTCGCCAAAAATTACTGGATATGCACATCCAAATCGAAGACACAAAATCCGGAACTACCTGGCGGATCGTGTCGGATTAAGATTAACTTGCTTTCATTTTTTGTGAAAAAACTTATTATTTTGTTTTCTCGATATTCCAGCCGCCTCCGAGAGACTTACACAGATCGACGATTGCGTTTAGTTTGTTTTGCAGAGCATTCGTCAGCTCCATTTCAGTGGAGAGGAGCCCTCTTTCAACATCCAGCAAGTCCAATAGACCAATTAAGCCTGATTCCTTCTGAGTCAGAGCAATATGGTAGCTCTTTTTGAGAGATTCAACCTGCCTGCTTCTTGTGGCAACAATTTCACTGCTCTTTTTTGCTGTTATAAGAGCATCGAGAGTTTCTCTAAAGGCTGTCAGAACGGTTTTTTCGTATATCGCCAGTGCCTTTTTGTATCTCGCTTTTGCGACTTCGGTCATTCCTTCAATACGCCCGCCCGCAAAAAGTGGCAAAGATATCGTTTGATTCAAATTCCACATCTCCGTTGACGGTGTAAATACATGCCCGAGCGATGCTCCCTCAAATCCGAATGCTCCCGTAAGCGAAAATGATGGAAAATTCGCGGCAATAGCCTGTCCGATATTTGCGTTTGCCGCTATTAGTTGGCCTTCTGCTGCAACAACATCAGGACGTCTCGCCAATAAGTTCGATGGCAGCCCACTTGGAAGTGTTGTTGGTATTTTCAGGCTTTCAAGCGTCGAGGCTCTTGAGGTTTTTCTAGTAATCATGTTCTTTGGGCTTGTACCAATCAAAACACTCAACGCATTTTCGATTTTTGCCGCCGCAGATTCCAAATCCAAAACCGTGGATTTTACCGAATCCATTTCGGATTTCATTCTCAGATAATCAAATTCAGTGCAATAGCCGTTTTCGAACCTCGATTTATAAACCAGATAGCTTTCTTGACGTGTTTTAAGTGTACGTCTCGCTATAGCTAATTTCGAATCAAAGGCTCGCAACGCAAAATAGGTCTTTGCGACTTCAGACGTAACGGTAAGCAGCACGACTTCTTTGGTTGCGTGCGATGCCAGTAAATTGGCTCTAGCTGCTTCATTTGCTCTTCTATATTTGCCGAAGAAATCCAGTTCGTACGATGCTCCGATGGTTCCTGTATAGTCGATTGCGCGTCTGTATTTGCCTCCCTGAGATGACGGTGCTGCGTTTGACAATCCCGCCTGTGTTCCGCTTGCATTCAAACCGATTGTTGGGAAGTAATCCGCAACGGAAACATCTGCCATAGCTGCCGCTTCCTCGATATTTGCGATTGCCTGTTTTATATCTGCGTTATTTTTCAGGGCTTGCGTTTCGAGATCGTCCAATGTTTTATCTTTGAAGATTCGCCACCAGCCTTCTACCAAAAATTCTGCGACTTCTTCATCTGCTTTCGCTTGTGTTTGCGGAAGATTCAATTTCGGCCGCTCATAATCAGGGCCAACTTCGCAACCTGCTATTAGAAAAAGGACGGATGATGACAAAATGCCTCTAACAACGATACTTTTTTTAAGCATGCTTTTTACTCCCTCTCTTATTTCTGAACATTTCACTTAACATAGTTATCAATACATACATCAAAGGAATGAATAGCGGCGCAAGTGCTGTAGCGCCAATCATTCCGCCGACAACTCCTGTTCCGAGCGAATTTCTGCTTGCGTGACCTGCTCCTGAACTTACAGCCAACGGGAAACATCCCAAAATGAATGCGAGAGAGGTCATAATAATAGGACGGAATCGCAAATTCGCGGCTTTTATTGCAGCGTCTACAAGCGATAATCCTTCTTTTCGCAACATTACGGCGAACTCAACGATTAAAATCGCATTTTTGGCGGATAATCCGACCAAAGTAATAAGAGCGATTTGGAAATAAATATCGTTGCTCAGACCTCGTAGAAGCACCGAAACAACAGCGCCAAACATTCCGAAAGGAACCGCAAATATAACCGCAAATGGCAGGGTCCATCTTTCATAGAGTGCCGCAAGAATCAGGAATACGATTATCAAACCGAGAGAAAGGGCAATGCCGGCAGTGCCTCCTGCTTCCTTTTCCTGATATGAAGAACCTGCCCAAGCCATTTGGTATCCATCGGTAAGAACACGCTTGGCTAATTTCTCCACGGCGGCGAGCGCTTGTCCCGATGTATATCCAGGTGCCGGGTTTCCCATGATTTTTGCTGCCGGAAATACGTTGAAACGCTCCAAAATGTCAGGCCCAACTCCCGGTGTTAGCTTTACGAAAGAAGAAAGAGGAATCATGGAGCCGGTTGTTGAACGAACGTATATCTCCTTTATCTGATCAGGATAGGCGCGATACGCTCCTTTGGCCTGCATCATGACCTTAAATCCGCGACCATATTGCGAAAAATCGTTCACATAGTAAGAACCGAATGTCGAAGCGACAGTGTTGTATATCTCATTGATAGGAACGTTCATAGACAAAGCTTTTAAGTCATCTACTTCCATATTCAATTGCGGAGTGCTGGAGTTGAATGTCGACGTAACGCCACTTAATTCAGGACATTTTGCAGCTTCTGCTACAATTTCATTTACTTTTGCTTCTAGAGCTTTACTGTCCATGTTACCTGTTTGCTGGATATATCCTTCAAAGCCGCCTGTAGTACTCATGCCAACTATCGGAGGAGGACAGAAAGCGATTACTCGTCCGTCGGCTATTCCTGCACCAATACCAAACGCCTTTTTTACAAGAGCTTGCACTGTCTGATCTTTGCTTCTTTCACTCCAATCTTTGAGAATGAAGAACATCGAAGCCGCATTTGTTGCCGTAGAGTTGCTAAGCATGTTGTAGCCCGTGACATACATTGAGCCTTCAATTGTCGAATCTTTTAAAATATTCTTGGAAAATTCTGCGACAATTTTATGGGTTCTATCCAAAGAAGCACCTGGATCTAATATAACTGTTGCCATAAATGCTCCCTGATCTTCATCGGGAACGAGGCTGCTTGGAGTATAGATGAACAGCGTGTAGGTCAAAGCAAAGATGACTCCCATTGATACGAATGCGGTTTTCGCATTTTTCAGGAAAAACTTAACCGTTGATGTGTATTTGTTAGTCAGCCACGCGAACCAGTAATCAAAAGCAACAAAGAACTTGCTGTTGCTCATTTTTTCAGCGACAGAGGATTTATTATCAAGGAAAATAGCACATAAAGCAGGCGTCAAAGTCAGTGCGCAAATGCCGGAAATCGTAACGGAAACCGCAATTGTGATCGCAAATTGCTTATACATGGTTCCTGCCAAACCCCCCATGAATGAAACAGGAATGAAAACGGCGCACAGAACCAAAACAATAGCGACAATCGCTCCTGAAACCTCGTCCATTGCCTTTATGGTCGCTTCTCGTGCCGTGAGTTTTTCAGTTCGCATTATTCGTTCGACATTTTCGATAACAATAATGGCGTCATCAACAACAATTCCGATTGCGAGAACCAATCCGAACAGAGTCAGCGTATTAATCGAGAATCCAAATACCATCATGCCCGAAAATGC
Source organism: uncultured Pseudomonadota bacterium (assembly GCA_902796155.1). Classification (GTDB taxonomy): domain Bacteria; phylum Pseudomonadota; class Alphaproteobacteria; order UBA3830; family UBA3830; genus BNWE01. The sequence goes on along the minus strand of CADBNZ010000001.1, from coordinate 33,242 downwards.
GCCGATAATCGACACAGGAACGGCAAGACACGGGATAAGCGTCGCTCCAGGATTCTTCAAGAACAAAAGGACGACCAAAAACACAAGCACGAACGCCTCGACAAGCGTTTTCACCACCTCATTGATGGAATTTTGAACGAATCGGCTTGTTTCAAACGTTACTGTGTACTTGATTCCCTTTGGAAATGCTTCCGCCATTTTGTTAAGTTTTGCAGTTACTCGATTTGCTGTCGCAAGCGCATTCGCTCCCGGAGAAAGCGAAATAAGCATAGGAACGGCTTCAAAATTTTTGTTTCGTGCTATAACGTCGTAGCTTTGCGCTCCAAGTTCCACATCCGCAACATCTTTAAGACGCAGAGCCGTACCGTCTGAGTTTGCTCTTAATATGATGTTTTCGAACTGCTCAACTGTCGAATAACGCCCTTGTGCAACTATCATATAGTTGCGATCGACCTTCAAATCAACAGGCCTTTTTCCGATTCCTCCTGCGGCACGCTGCAAATTTTGCGATGAAATAGCCGCGGCAACTTCGCTTGTGCTGATACCGAGTTTCGCCAGCTTATCAGGCTTCAGCCATACGCGCATTGAGTAGTCGTTGCTACCAATAATTACAACATCGCCCACTCCCTCGAGCCTTTTTAATTCATCCACAATGTTGAGCAAAGCATAATTTCCGAGGTAGGTCGAATTGTAACGCTGATCTTCCGAATATAATGCGATAACCTGCAAAATCGATGACGATCTTTTGCGCACTGTAACGCCTTGTCTTCTTACATCTTCAGGAAGAGTATTTAGAACCATTTGAACACGGTTGTTTACGTTGACCATCGCTTCTTGGGGATTCGTACCAACCTTAAAAAATACCGATGTTGTTGAACTACCATCATTCGATGCAACGGAGTTCATGTAAATCATATCTTCAACGCCATTTATGGCTTGCTCAAGAGGAGCTTGTACTGTTTCTGACAAAACTTCTGCGCTGGCTCCGGGATAATTCGCCGTAACGAAAATCGAAGGAGGCGTAAGATCAGGATATTGAGCCACGGGGAGATTGAATATAGAAACCAATCCTGCAATTACGATCACTAAAGAAACGACCGAAGCAAAAATTGGCCTGTCTATAAAGAAACGAGAAAACATTTTTGGGCTCCTTCCTTTATCTTATGATTATCAAACGTTGCTATTTTTGAGGTTCTTGTGCTTGTTGCGGAGCTGTTTTTTCAATGCCGTTGACTTTTTCTCCCGGACGAGCTTTTGAAACTCCTTCAAAAATCACAACTTCCCCTTCTTTCAAACCTTCGTTAATGATTCCGTTATTTTCGACTAATTCTGCTTTTACAGGACGAACTTCAACAGTTTTATCATCTCTCACTACATAAACTACATGTCCAAGCGATGTCGAAATAAGCGCAGATGCAGGAACAACAATTGCATCGTTATACTCAGCACCAACCAATTTTACGCGAACAAACTGTCCCGGAAGCAAAATCCGTTGCTGCTCATCGCTTGGAATCTCTGCTTTTACTGATACGCTGGAAGTTAAGTGGTCTTCTGTGCTGTCAATGAAGATTATCTTTCCTGTTTGCGGGTATTTTGTGCCGTCTGACATAATAACTTCAACTTTGCACTTATCAAACTTAGGTAGCTGAACTTTTCCTGATAAATAGCCTTTCGCAAGCGCATTCCACATAGACCCGGGGAGTGAAAACACCGCATGCAGAGGGCATATTTGCACCATTGTGGTTAGCAGACTCGATTCTGCATTCGCTGTTATCAAATTTCCGACCGATTGAGCTTCTTTGCTGACGATCCCCGAAATAGGAGCCTTAACTTCCGTGTATCCTAGGTTTATTTCTGCCTCTCTCACAGAACCTTCAGCAACTTTCAGATTCGCTTGCGCACGCTCGTAGGCAGATAATGAATCGTCGTGATCTTTTTGGCTGATTGCCCCTGCCTTGTGCAGTTTTTTCATGCGTTCATAATCGCGTGTAGTGCGGCGAACTTCAGATTCCGCTTGCGCCAAAGCTCCTTTCGCACGGGTGAGAGCGGCTTCGTACTGCTCCGGATTTATCTCGAACAGCTTTTCGCCTTGCTTTACGTATTGTCCTTCGTTAAAAGTGCGGGATTTCAAAATACCGCTGACTTGCGCACGTACCTGAATTTCCAAAGAGCCCGTAATTTTCGCCGGAACTTCGATTTGAAACGGAACATCTTTCTTCTCGGCCTTAATGACACCAACTAAAGGCGCTTGAGCTTGCTGAGATTGTTTTTTTTCTTTGCAACCTGTAATCAATGTTAATGAAATAACAGAAACCGAAACAGCCAACAACGCAGAGCATACGGAAATACGCATAAAAATCACCATACGATTAATGAACAATCAATTATTATATTTATATGGGCGGAAAGTGTAAGTCAATTAATTTTTGGTTAATTTTTCTGATAGTTAAGGCGAAGTTACAAAGTATTTGAGAACACTATTTTAAATTAACGTTAGGAAGAAAATTATTAGGGAAAAATAAAGTTTCATTATTCATATATCCAAAGAATAAACAGCTTTAATTAATGATTTAAACGAAGGTTTGATATAAAAAGAATCCCCGCAGTAAGCCACGGGGATCTTTTTTGCAATAACTAAGACAACTATCTTATAATTATATATGATAAAAGCAATTATTAGAATCCATAATCGCCCATTCCGCCGCCAAGTCCTCCAGGCATTGGGGCTTCAGGCTTCTTTTCCGGCTTTTCGGCAATCATACACTCTGTCGTTGCCATCAAACTGGCGATAGAAGCCGCACTCTGAAGGGCAATTCTAACGACCTTCACCGGGTCAATGATTCCCGCTTTAATCATATCGACATATTCGCTCTTTCTGGCATCGAAACCATAGTTGAAGCTGTCATTTTCGAGGATTTTTCCAACAATCAAAGAAGCATCCAAACCTGCGTTATCGATGATTTGGCGTGCTGGAGCTTGTATCGCTCTCTTCAAAATATCGATTCCAAGGCGTTCATCTTCGGTTTTATAAGCCTGATTTGCCAAAATTTTCGTCGCTCTGAGCAATGCGATACCGCCGCCAGGGACAACGCCTTCTGCAACAGCCGCACGAGTTGCGTTAATAGCGTCTTCAACACGGTCTTTGCGCTCTTTGACTTCTACTTCAGTTGCTCCACCGATTCTTATAACGGCAACACCACCCGACAACTTCGCCAATCTCTCTTGAAGTTTCTCACGGTCGTAATCAGAGGTTGTCTCCTCGATTTGCCTCTTGAGCTGACCGCAACGAGCGTCAATATCCTGCTTTGCGCCTGCGCCATCAACGATTGTGGTGTTTTCTTTATCGATAAACACTCTCTTCGCGTTTCCGAGCATGGTGATATCAACAGTTTCAAGCTTAATTCCAAGATCTTCGCTGATAACCTGTCCGCCTGTGAGAATTGCGATGTCTTCCAACATAGCCTTTCTTCTGTCACCAAAGCCAGGGGCTTTTACGGCCGCGACTTTTAGACCGCCACGCAATTTGTTTACGACTAAAGTCGCAAGAGCCTCACCCTCAACGTCTTCTGCAATGATGAGCAAAGGACGTCCGGACTGTGCAATTTTCTCCAAAACAGGAAGCAACGGCTGCAAAACCGACAATTTCTTCTCATGAATGAGAATGAGTGGGTTGTCCAACTCGCATGTCATCTTCTCAGGATTGGTTACGAAATAAGGGGAGCAATATCCGCGGTCAAATTGCATTCCCTCAACAACTTCAAGTTCTGTTTCGAGCGATTTCGCTTCTTCAACCGTGATAACGCCTTCTTTCCCGACCTTTTCAAAAGCCTGAGACAACATTTCGCCGACTGAAGAATCGCCATTTGCGGAAATTGTACCGATTTGCGCGATTTCATCGTTCGTCGATATCTTCTTTGAAACGCTCTGCAACATTTCAGTAACTGCATTAACGCCCAAATCAATGCCGCGCTTCAAATCAATCGGATTAACACCCGAAGCAACGACTTTCAAAGCCTCTTTTACAATCGATTGAGTCAATACAGTTGCCGTTGTGGTGCCATCTCCTGCAAGGTCATTGGCTTTGCTTGCGGCTTCCTTGACCATCTGCGCGCCCATGTTCTCGAATTTTTCAGATAACTCAATTTCTTTCGCTACGCTTACGCCATCTTTTGTGATTTTCGGAGCGCCAAAGCTCTTCTGAATGACGACATTGCGTCCCTTTGGCCCAAGAGTCACCTTTACGGCATCGGCCAAAACATCAACACCACGCAACATTCTGCTGCGAGCTTCGCTTCCGAATTTTACTTCTTTTGCTGCCATATCTAGATCTCCTATTTACAAACAACTACTCAATTAATTTTTTTTCTTGTTATTCATTAATCTTTAATGATACCCAAAATATCTTGCTCTTTGATAATGACGTACTCAATACCTTCGAGCTTGATTTCCGTTCCGCCCCATTTGCCGAACATAATACGATCGCCAACTTTAACGTCGAGCGGATGCACTGTGCCGTTGTTGTCTCTTGTTCCGGAACCGACCGCGAGCACTTTACCTTCCATTGGCTTCTCTTTCGCTGTATCAGGTATGATAATACCGCCCGGAGAACGCTCTTCTTGATCAATTCTCTTAACCAATACACGGTCTTTTAATGGTGTAAAATTCATTGTCATTGATTACTCCAATTTTACCTAAATCACCTAAAACTAACGCCTCTTTCTCAGCTCGCTTTTCGCTTTTGCATTCACACATTAACTGTGTTAACTGCGATACCTTAGCTTCTGCTTCACCGAGGCATACGGATTCTAACAACGCCACAGCAAAAATTCAATAGGAATGGTAGGGGGAATTGTATTGAGGGAACGAAAGATGTGTTATTTTTTGAAATTCTCGGTTATTTCGCAATCAAAAAAAATTAGGTAGAAATTATCTCTGAAAATAAAAATGATGATCTAAAGTTAAAGAAAAAAATTATTATTTCATCTTTTTTGAAAAGACTACATCTGAACCATCAGCATATACGTTCAATTCAAATCCTGAATCCTGCAAAAGTTGCAGAAATTTGTGTCTTATAATGCTCTTATGGTTTAATTCTTCTTCAAGAGACATTTGCGGCACAGCAATATTTCGTCCGCTACATCTCGTATTTATTTTGCTCTTTTCATTATCGATTTTCACAACCACACTGCCACCGAATGGTGATATTTCTTTCGCCACAATTGCCATATACATTATGATTTTTCCGGCTATGCTCGCTACGCTCTCCATATCTGATATTAAATCGAAGTTAATATTGTGGAATTTTAGGTATTCAGCGATAAGTTGCTTCAATGAGAGAGCAGAGTAGCAGAAGGTTTGAGTTCGGTCTGAAAACAATTCTCTCATGAATTTCATTACGACATTTGCTTTATCGACACTTTCTCTCAAACTCGCCAGTAAGGATTCGTCCCGAGACATTTCAAATGCCTCGAGGCCTAGGTTTATAGCATTAAAAGGAGTAATTAAATCGTGACAAATCCTAGCGATAACCGCTGCTTCACTCTGCATCGTTTAACCTCATGTACAAGATTAATTTGGAACATAAAAAAGAAGATTGCAATAGTTAATATCAAATAAATTTAAAATTTTTTATAAAATTTTGTGAATGTGATGCTTCCTTATTTTAAGCATGCTACGTTTCCATAGTTTTTAAGCAAAAAAATTTATGCTACGACCTATTGCAAAAGTACTATAATGATTGCGTTCAGAAATTTTGGGAGTGTTGTTACATGAAACCGAACATGATGACTCAGTCAGTCTTGCTTTTGTTACAAAAGGCTCAGGAGAGTGCTCTAAAATCTAATCACCAGCAGCTAACACCGTATCATATTTTGGAAAGTATTCTTCAGAACCGTGGAGATTATGTTATCAACAAATGTTTGGAAGGTGTAAATTGCGGCAAACTTAATCAGCTGTGCGATGAACAACTTGCAAAGCAGCCTGAAGTATTCGGATCGCAGAATAATCTGACTTTGTCGGACGACTTGGCGCAAATCTTCATAAAAATGGAAGAAACGGCGACTAAGCGGGGTGATAAGTTCATTAGTCTGGATAGTTTGATTTTGTGCTTATTTTTAAATGAGTCAGTAAAGTCTTTATTTATAAAATCGGGTGGTAATGTCGCAAATCTGCAAAAAATAATAGGGGATTTAAGAATGAATAATAAAGTTGAATCAGAAAACGCGGAAAGTGAATATGATGCGTTAAACAGATATGCAAAAGATGTAACAAAACTAGCAAGCGAAGGAAAACTCGACCCCGTTATAGGGCGTGATGAAGAAATTCGTAGGACTCTTCAGGTGCTTTCACGCAGAACAAAAAACAATCCTATTCTTATTGGTGAACCTGGCGTTGGAAAAACGGCAATCGTGGAAGGATTGGCTCTAAGAATAATCAAGCAAGATGTCCCTGATTCCATAAAAAATAAGAAAATTATGTCGCTGGATTTGGGTTTGCTTGTTGCCGGCGCAAAATTTCGCGGAGAATTTGAGGAGCGCCTTAAATCCATCTTGAAAGAAATTTCAGAAAAAGATGACATTATTCTCTTTATTGATGAAATCCACACGTTGATAGGAGCTGGTAAAACTGAAGGAGCAATGGACGCCTCGAATATGCTAAAACCGGCACTGGCACGAGGGGAGTTGCACTGTATTGGTTCGACGACTTTGGATGAATACAGGAAATATATAGAAAAAGATACGGCACTTGCGCGACGCTTCCAGCCTGTTTTTGTAACAGAGCCAACTGTTGCTGATTCCATATCCATATTGCGTGGGTTGAAAGAAAAATATGAGCTGCACCACGGCGTTCGAATTAGTGATGCTGCTGTAATTGCTGCCTGTACTTATTCGCATCGTTATATAAGCGATCGTTTTCTGCCTGATAAAGCTATTGATTTGATGGACGAGGCTGCGAGTCGTTTGAAAATGGTTTTGGATTCCAAACCAGAAGAAATTGACGAAATAGATCGCAAAATAATGCAATTGAAGATCGAGAAAGAGGTTTTGAAAAAAGAAACTGATGCGTCTTCTAAGGAGCGTTTACAGAAAATCCAGTCGGAATTGGAAGTTTTAGAGAAGAAGTCGCTTGATCTAAATACAAATTGGAATTTGGAAAAGAAAAACATCGATGAAATAAAAAATATAAAGAGCAAAATAGAAGACACACGTAACAATGCGGAAATTGCTCAACGAAATGCCGATTTCGCGAAAGCGGGAGAGCTGTTGTACAGTGTTCTTCCGTCATTACAGAAGAGATTATCTGAACTGCAGGAAAAAGAGTCAAAGATAAAACGGCATAATGAAGTTACAGAAGACGATATAGCTGTTGTCGTTTCCAGATGGACGGGAATACCTGTCGAAAAAATGGTTATGGGAGAGAAAGAACGCCTATTGTCCATAGAAGCACGTCTGAAAGAGTCAGTTGTTGGACAGGACGAAGCCATAAACGTTATTGCGGATTGCATAAGGCGCTCGCGAGCAGGGATTTCTGACCCGAACAGGCCTATCGGGTCGTTTCTTTTCCTGGGACCAACAGGAGTCGGCAAAACGGAATTATCAAAGGCTTTGGCCTTGTTTTTGTTCGACGATAAAAACAATATGATTAGAATTGATATGTCCGAGTACATGGAAAAGCATTCTGTTTCAAGGTTGATTGGTGCGCCTCCGGGATATGTCGGATACGAGCAAGGCGGCGAACTCACGGAGAGCGTAAAACGACGTCCGTATTCTGTTATTTTGTTCGATGAAATTGAGAAGGCACACAATGATGTGTTCAATGTTCTGCTGCAAATATTGGACGAAGGACATTTAACCGATGGATTAGGTCGTAATGTTAATTTCAAGAATACTATAATTATACTTACATCAAATCTTGGCGCAGAGTTTTTTCAAAAGACAGCTTTGGATAAGAAAACGATTAATCATGAAGTCATGAATGTTGTAAAAAGCACATTTCGTCCTGAATTAATAAATCGTTTGGATGAAATTGTGGTTTTCAACAATCTTTCAAAGGAAAACATAAAAGGAATTGTCGAGATTCAATTGAAAGATTTGCAAAATAGATTGAGCGAAAAGAAAATCACGGTTAACTTCACTGATGCTTTGAAAAATTGGCTCGGCGAAATAGGATATGACCCAATTTACGGAGCCCGACCGCTGAAAAGGTGTATTCAGAAGCATTTGTACGATTTTATCGCAAAAGAAATTATTTCCGGCAAATTGCACGAGGGATCGAACGTAACTATCGATTATAAAAATGATGAAGTACGTTTAGATTCGTAGGATAATTGTGAGCAAATGAAAGTTTGGTAAACAAAAATAGTAAAAATTAACCGCAAATTAACATTTTTCGCCTATCATAAGCAGATAATAGCAGAAAATATATTGCTGAAAAGGTGGATTATGGCCATAAGGATAATTTGTTGCATCATAATTTCTATTGTGTTTTTTCCTGAGAATCTCAGCGCAACGAATTTTTTTACTCAGGCGTTCGAATATATCATGAAAAATACGAAATCTTCCGACAATGACAATAATAACAACGGCAATAATCAGCAACAACGTTCTATGGCGATGCAAAATGGCGGGATTAACAATGGCGTAAATCATCCGTTTTTCAGGCCTCAACAACAGGCACCTTTTGTAAATAATGGTGTTATGAACAATGGGCCAGGCGTATTTCCCATGAATAATCAGCCCATGAACAACATGACCGTAATAAAAACCGCCTGCATATCTCCTGATGGTACTCGTTTCGCACGCATTATCAAAAACGGAAACCAAGAGCGTGTAATAGTAAGAATGGCGCAAAACAACGAACAAAATGTCTTTAATACTTCGGAATCTATAGAAAAGATATTTTTTGTCGGCGCGAATTTAATAGTGTGCGCTATAAGGAATAACAACAATTTTTGGTATCTGAGAGCAATCAATCTATTGAACAGAACCTATCACAACTTAATGCCAATCAATAATGCAACTTATATCGACATCATTCCATCAAAAAACAGCGAATCGATTCGTACAATAAGTTATAACGGCCAAAGATACGCCACTCACTCTATCAATCTCAGAACAGGGCAGATGTTGTCAATTGCCGAAAGTAACGCCAAGCCGGTAATTGATAAAAACCTCAATACGCATATTCTACAAACTCGCAGTGTCGATTTTGGGAACGACATCGGGATTTGACGTTTTCGCTATTCCTGAAGGAGGAACGGATATTAACGCTGCGCAAATTGACCACATAAACGACTTTAGCAAAGAGACTTACGTGTCAGTTGCGGGAAATTACTGCTATAAATTGGTTTTGCAGGACAATTCACTGGTTCTTGTGGGATATAATTTAGCGGATGGTTCGAGCATTGACGCCGGAAGTATCAGCGGAGTGACCAGCTTAAAAAATTGTCGCATAAATCTTGACGCAAATGGCCATCCGAGCTTCATAACTATCGGAGCAGGTGAACAAATGCAGAATTTTCCGCTTACAAACGATGTTCAGGCACATTTACAGGCCATAGAACGGCAATTCGGAGGCATTGGTTGGAAGAGAGTCAGTTCAACAGCAGATAATAGCGTATGGATTCTTTGCGCATGTACTCAACCGAATTATCGCTACTTCATATACGACACAAGAAACGGCGGAATGTCGGAAATTCAAGTGGATAGCCGACGTGCGAATATCATAATTCAACCAACGTCAACGCAGAGGACACAAGCTCAAGGCGTCGAGGTATCGTAGAAAACTATATTTCCTGTTGTATCAATTCTGGAAAACCTTCTTTACGCAACAGCATGGCTTTCTCGGCGCCCTTCATATCTTCTGTAACCATTTCTTTTACTAACATATCGAGTGTATACTTTGGTTTCCACCCTAATACTTCATGTGCTTTCGATGCATCTCCGAGCAAAAGATCTACTTCAGTTGGCCTAAAATATTTCGGATCAATTTCTATGATAGTTTTTCCTGTTGCTTTATCTATTCCTTTTTCTCCTATACCATTTCCGATAAATTCGACATCTATTCCTGCTTCTTTAAAAACCATTCTGCAGAAATCACGAACTGTAGTAGTAACACCTGTAGCTAGAACAAAATCATCAGGCTTATTTTGCTGAAGGACTCTCCACATTCCTTCGACATAATCTTTTGCATGTCCCCAATCTCGTTTTGAGTTTAAATTTCCCAAATATAATTTCTCTTCTAAGCCGCATTTTATTCTTACAGCTGCTCTTGTTATTTTTCGGGTAACAAAAGTTTCTCCTCGACGAGGCGATTCATGATTAAAAAGGATTCCGTTTGATGCAAACATACCGTATCCTTCACGATAATTTACGGTAATCCAATAAGCATATAGCTTTGCGCATGCATATGGGGATCGTGGATAGAACGGAGTAGTTTCTTTTTGAGGTGTTTCTTGCACCAAACCATATAATTCAGAAGTCGACGCTTGATAAAATTTCGTTTTTTTCTCTAATCCGAGAATACGCAAAGCTTCAAGAATACGAAGTGTACCAAGTCCATCAGAGTTTGCTGTATATTCTGGACAGTCAAAAGAGACTCGTACGTGTGATTGAGCTGCAAGATTGTATATCTCATCCGGTTGTATTTCTTGAATAAGACGAATTAAGCAAGTCGAATCTGTCAGATCACCATAGTAAAGTTTAAAACGTGAATTTTTTTCATGAGAATCTTGATATAAATGATTAATGCGCTGCGTATTGAAAGATGATGCACGACGTTTCATGCCATGTACTTCATATCCCTTTTCCAACAGCAATTCTGCCAAATATGATCCATCTTGACCTGTTATTCCCGTAATTAGTGCTTTTTTCATCATATTTGTCCTCTTTTTTTAGTTTTCTACATTCATAATACAATCAAGATTCTTTAATGATTCTTCCTTAATCTTTTTTACGGTTGCTTTTAAGCCTGTTTGTATTTTTAAATAATTCTGAGTACTCATATTTATTGCATCCAGCATCGCATAATATAACATTTCATTATTTTCGTATACTATACTATTTTTGTTTGAAAAGCCGTAGATATCCGCGAAAGTTTTATGTATTAAGCAAGGTTTTAAAAATCCATACACTAATTGAAAAGTACCACTAGTGCCATCTTTCAAGTATCTTTTATGCAATTGCATATCCGGATCGAGCAACGGTAGGAAAAAATCCGCTTTTTCAATTTCTTGATACATTGTTTCATAATCTACTCTGCCAAGTATATGAAGATGTTTTTTCGCATTATCTGAAACTGTTCCTATATTGCCATATCCAATTATAGTGACTTTAAATTTGTCTTTTTTTTCAGCTAACTGATCTAGAACTTGAGCTAACAAAATAGTGTTACTTTTTCTATTGATATCACCTACAAGAATGAAATTAGTTTCATCAGCATTTTTTGATGTTATTTCTACTGTTCCAAAATAATGCGGATTTACAACGAACTTTTTTAAATCAGGATTGTTCGTTGGATTTGCTAATATGATTTCACTATTACTTTTACGTCTATCTATATGATGCTGAACATATATGTTTTTCTGTTTTCCATTTTTTAGCATCGGAAAAAATTGTTCAATATCGATTTCGTCATGGGTATTTACTTTATATGTCACTTTAGAATTGAAGATTATTCTGTGATATTTTTTTATACGTTCATCAGATAAAATAAACTTCATTTCTTTTTCTGAAAAAATCCATGTTATTGGTTTTGGAGCAACCCTTGAGAAAGATTTGTCTCCGTTTTTTAAAACTGCTATCTCAACTTTATAACCTAATTCTTTCAAATAATTGTAATATCCTGGTAAAGTTTCATGATGACAATCATTTGGCTCGATTAAAAGTACAGTATTTTCATCAACTTTATGCTCAAAAAAATCAGATATATATTTGCGACGTATAGGAAGATATTTTTTATTTATACTAAACTTTATTGCATCTTTTATGTGAAAGGTTATATGTTTTGCTTTATTCTCAATCCTAAAAAACGAACCTGGACACAAATCAGAGCTCCATCAAAAAAACGTTACTTCCAATTTTTCAATATCCATGATGAAGAGTTTGCTTTATTACTTCCGCCGACTCCGAACTCAAGTTTTACATTGCACTCTTCACAGGTTGGACCTTCCGGGATATTGTTTTTTGTTCGATCTCCGCCATTTGCAAATATCAATTCATCATTTGGATATTTTTTGCGAGTGATTCTGATACCATCACTAGCGGAATTGTCGCTGTCGTCAAATCCATAAGCTGCTATTACGCCTTTTATATTTTCACAGACTGCTTTGCGCGTTTTGAATTCCATAAAATTTTTTCCTTTTTTACGACACAGCCATTCATCAGAATTCAATAACAAAATTACGCCGTCTGATTTGCTTGCTGCATCTTTTATCATCTCTATATGACCTTCGTGAATCGGATCAAAACCACCGCTGACTATATAATATTTACTCATGATGCGTTTTCCTTCAAAAATTTCAATGTATCGCTCGGGCCATCCACAGCAACAATTTGCGCATTTCCTAATCTCAATAATTCTTGCGCAAGAGAATAATCATTTCCGCCTTCTTCCGTGCGATCACCAATAAAGACGATTTTTTCGTTTTTATATATCTCTCTTAACTTTGCGGCAACTTGTTCCTTGCCGAATCCATGCGGAACTATATCGATGCTTATGTTCCCTCCGACAGAAATGTCATAATCTGGATACATTTCTGATAACTCCGCCGCAATTTTCTGTCGTTCTTTATGCAAATCATCCCATTTTTTGTATGCAATTCGCGCTTCTTGCGGACAATTTCTGCCCAGAACGCTGAAATTTACCATACCTTGGCGCTTTTCAATGTAATTTTCAAACAATTTTCCTGGATATTTTGTGTTTTTGCGGTAATGTTCCAGTTTTTCTATCATCGAATCAGCAGGAACAAATTCATTGCGATATATTAGTTCATTGTTCAAATAAAATTCGTTTCCCATAGAACAATATAGACCTGCGATCTTATCGATAATATTTTCCGGCATTTGTTCTTTTACTTTTTGCAAATCCGATCCCGATACTACGAAAAAAATATTTTTTTCTATAAATTTTTCAAAGAAATTAGCAAACTCGTCAGTCATAGGCAGGCGTGCAGGAGTCAATGTCCCGTCCATATCCGCAATGAAAATTGTTTTATTTCTGTTATATATATCTTCGTAGCGAATAATATCGTTTTCGTCGAGCATATCGCCTGATTGAGTTTCCTTGACAACTAGAACCGAATTTCCTGCGTTTTTTAAACGATGGATTGCTTTTAAAGGAATATCGATAACCGCACCAACTGAAAATTGAGAGATTGTATCATTGATGGTAACTTCTGCTGTTCCTTCAATAATTTCCCATTGTTCAGAACGATGCTCATGCGATTGTAATGATAGACATCCGCCGACGTTTACAGTGATGGTTTTTTTCACGAAGCCGTCGCCAATTTCGTCGACTTTCCAATGTCCCCATGGCCTCTCGCCACATTCTTCTGTTTTATAGTTATTTCTGCGCATAAACTTAAAGCCTTAATGGTGTTTTATCTTCAAAATAGGTATATATAATATTTTAAAAACAGTCCATAATTTTTGTTTTTTTATCTCAAAAATCTTTATACTAAACAAACGATACACATGTTTTACACATTCTTTCGGATAAAAACTATGTTCAATATTAAATAAAGACATGCTACTAAACAAAAAGACATGATTGCTCATAGGAACAAAGTAGCCTTTAGGTTTTAGTCTTATGAATCCATTTGCAAGATTTTTTTGTTTTATTTTCTTGATTGATTTGCGAATATAAAGACAAACTCTTTCTTTGATCAAATTTAGAGTACATAAAGATACTATATAAACATTTCCAGGCGCACCGAATAAAGTTTTGTATTTATATTTTTGTTTTTTTTCTAGTCTCCATGTTACTTCTGAAAAGTATTTTTTCATAATTAATCGAACTTCTTTATGACTCAGTTCGCTATCTTCTCCTGAAAAACCACCACCTCTAAAACATGAAATAACCTTATTTACAACAGAAACAGTATACCCTTTCATTAAAAGGCGTACAATTAAGTCGTAATCTGCTGCGCTTTTATAGTTTTTAGTATCAAATCCTTTTTCTTTTAAAAGTACATCCCGTCGTGTAAACATTGTCTGATGACTAAATGGCATACGCAGAAAAAATATTTCTGGTTGGGCTGCTATATTACATACAATTTTCTCATTCTCAATGAATTTTGCTTTTGCGCACGAAAAAGCTGTTTGTTCACGCTCAAGTGTTTCGATGCTTAATGATATTGCATATGCATGATAAAAAAAATCATCGGAATTCAAAAAAACCACATATTTACCGGTAGCTTTTTTTATTCCTTTATTCATAGCATCATAAATGCCATTGTCTGGTTCTGAGTAGTAAGTTATCCATTTTTTCTTTCTGTATTCTTCCAATATATCTAAAGTGCCATCATCAGAAGCACCATCGATAACTATATGTTCTACATTAGAATAAATTTGATCATGTACAGATTCTAAACATTGGCGGAAATATTGTTCTCGACCGTTTCCTATCAGATTATAAGTGACAGTTACTACTGTAACTTTTGGAAACAACTCTTCTTCCGTATTAATATTATTCATTAATGTAGCTCTCATAAAACATTTTTATTCCATCACGCAGGGATATTTTTGGCTGCCAACCAAGAGTACGTATCTTAGTCGCATCCATTAGTTTTCTTGGCATACCATTTGGTTTTGCGTGATCGTATTCTATACTACCTGAAAAATCTACAACCTGTTTTATTATTTCATAGAGGTCACAAAGCTGTATATCTTCACCCGAAGTTATATTGACCAATTCACCGACATTATCGGCATTGCACTTCTCCATGATATATACGCATGCATCTGCTAGATCATCGGAGTGCATAAGTTCCCTATATACAGATCCATCTCCCCAAACTATAACATGATCCTTATATGCTCCGATAGAATTTAATACTTTTTCTAAGTCTTCATTATTACAATTATCAGGTAATGCATAACCGAAAGTATATTTTGCGAGATCTTGTCTGATACCATCAAAGTCTCTATTGCTCAATAACTTAGCTAAATGAAAACGCCTTACAAGCATAGGAAGCAAATGTGCAGTTTCCATGTTGAAATTATCATTTGGACCATATTGATTAGTCGGCATAAGCGAGATAAAATTCGTTCCGTATTGTTCATTATAATAGCGGCACAGTTTAATTATAGCAATTTTCGCGATTGCATATGCCTCATTTGTCGGTTCTAGATATCCTGATAGCAAAACCTCTTCTTTCATAGGTTGGGGCGCCAATCTGGGATAAATGCAGCTTGAACCAAGATTTAACAGCTTCTTAGCTCCATATTTATAAGCTGCATGCACAACATTTATACCTATCATCAGATTTTTGTAGATGAAATCAGCCGGATATGTTGAATTTGCAAGAATTCCTCCGACTTTTGCGGCTGCTAAGAATACGCATTCTGGTCGTTCTTTTGCAAAAAATGCGTTAACTTGCTCTTGATTAGTCAAATCAAGTTCATTGTGATCCATAGTTACAATGTCATTGTATCCTTTTGATTTTAACTTTCTTAAAACAGCGGATCCAACCAAGCCGTTATGGCCTGCAACATATATTTTCACGATCGATTTTTCCTAAAATTTTTCTGTGCTGATAGTATGCTGTTATAGATGATTAATCAAGATCTTTTATGGTACTTACGAAATAGTCGATAGTCCAGAATTATACAATGCGTAGTAGGTTCCTTTCTTTTGGATGAGCTCCGAATGATTACCCATTTCAACGATTTTTCCATGATCAACAACAACGATTTTGTCGGCATTTCGCACGGTAGATAGACGGTGAGCAATAATAAGAACGGTTCGATCTTTCATCAAGTTATTTATGGCCTGCTGAACGACAGCTTCGGATTTATTATCGAGTGCTGAAGTCGCTTCATCCAATATAACGATCGGCGCATTTTTCAAAAACGCCCTAGCTATTGCTACACGTTGCTTTTGTCCTCCAGAAAGCAAAACGCCTCGCTCGCCTATTTGTGTATCAAGTCCTTTATCGAGTGATGCGATAAATTCATCTAGACAGGCCGATTTTACAGCAAGGTCGATTTGTTTTTTCTTCGCCGCAGAATTTCCCAAAACAATGTTCTCTCTAATCGTTCCATCGAATAAGAAATTATCCTGAAAAACGATAGCAATTTGTTCACGTAATGAATCGAGCTCGATTTTTTGTACATCTATTCCGTCTATCAGTATTTTTCCGGATTTCGGTTCGTAAAATCTTGGCAGCAAATTAACCATAGTGGTTTTCCCTCCACCTGAATTACCTACGAATGCGACGGTTTCACCAATTTTTATATCCAAATTAATTCCGGAAAGAATTGGACGTTTCTCAACGTATTCAAAACACACATTTTGGTACTTAATCCCTTTCTTTACACCGTTTATTTTTACAGCGTCCGGAGCACTTTGTATTTTTGGCTCTTCTTTCAATAAATCGAAAACTCTTTCCATTGCCATCATCGACATTTGCATGGCGTTATAGTCGTTTCCTATGGATTTTATCGGCTGATAAAGTAACAACAGGGCAGTGATAAACGAAACGAAACCGCCGGGCGTTAGATCGTTAATGAAAATCAAATAGCTTCCCATCCATATTACTGCGGCAATCCCAATGGAAATGATGAAATGCATCATTGGTGAGAGAATGCCCGTACGCTGCACCATTTTCATACCTAATGTAAATACGACTTTTAATGCTTCATCAAATTTTCTCGCTAAATAATCGTACAAATTGTATGAGGCAACTATACGATTGCCATTAAATGCTTCACTAAAAAAAGTAATTATTCCAGCTCCTGAAGATACCGTTTTCGACATTATATCGGTTATCTTTTTGCGAAGTGTAGTTAAAGGATATAAAGCGGCAAGCAATACTATTATTGCTACAATGGATAACTTCCAGGAGTTTATTATTAAAACACCAATTAAAGACACAGATGAAAACACTCTTGTTGTAAATAATTTCATATTATTTAATAAACCATTACAAGCCGTATCTACATCGTTATGAAATTTGAAAACCACAGTGCCTGAAGTGTTTCTATCAAAAAACGTAGCTTCATAGTGGATAAGTTTTTTAAACAGATCTGCTTTTATGTCGCTACTTATCTTAAATCCTACCCAAGAATTAAGATATGTTGCGGAATAATTCAAAGCGCTTTGCATCAAGCTGAAGCCAATGATCAATATAGGAACGTACCAGCTTGATTCGAGATTTTTCTCTATCATTACGACGTCCATATATGGCCTTAGAGTCCAAGCTATAACAGAGTCCATCATGCCGACAGGAAAAGTTACAAGAATTGCAGCTAGAGCTCTTACCCAAAATGGTTTTACGTATTTGTATATGTTTTTATAGTTTCGAACTATATAAAAATCGTTTAGTTTTTGTTTTAATCGTTCAATCATTGCTTATTTATTTTTAGTGCAAATATCTTTTGTATATTATCATATAGTACGAGATCTTCGACATTTATTTCACAAAAACAACATGGAAAATAAACATGTGATAAAAATGCTGCGAAAACAAATCAATGACGCCACTTATCGATATATTTTCAACAACTTTTTCAACAGTTTTATTCACAATTTTCGCTTCAACTATAATGTTGGTATGTCTGATCAAGAGAAGTCAGATTATAGTCATTAATTAGTGTTATTACTTTTCGTCTGTATTCTTTTTTCACACAATATTTCCCTATGAATGCGCACAATTTTATTCCGTCTATTTTTTTCGATGCGTTTAGCATTTGCGAACGTGCTTCTCTGAACTGCCTATAGCTATTGTTGACGTTTAAAGTTTTTGCGTATGCGATAGTGGATTCAAATAAAGTATCGAAAGAATGAAGTTGCTTGCTGTTTTTCATTATTCCGAAATACGCGTTTGTATTGTGGATATATTTATCACTTCCGAAACCGCTTTCCAAAGCAGCTTGAGCTGCAGCTAAAGATACAGGGACAGGGGCTACACGTTTCAAAAGTTCATTTACATTTGATGAACGATAAAACGAGCAAATCATATCGAATTTTTCTTTTTGCACTGCAGAAAGTTGCGATATGCCTTGATCCTTGACAAGCAAAACTAAGTCTCGATGCTCCATTATTATCTTATTAACGCATTTGATAGCAGCGATTATAGATTTCAAGAACATTTCTCGGTCGGCTTTTAAAGAAGGATCTATTTTTTTTACGCTGCTTAATGCCATCGGAGGGATAGTTCGACTGTCGGCTTTCTGAAAATTTATTCCCCTCAAAATATTTGTGTGAATTGCTGCGTGTTTTTTGTGCACAACATGTTTGCACTTAAAGAGTGTGTCGCGAATGGCCCTTGAATCGCGCGTATTTTCCGCTTGAGTTCCGAAAATCAAAAATAATGAAAACAGAACAGCGAATAATCTCATTAAACCGCCCTTATTTCGATACTTTCCGATACCATTTTTCTTAAAGTTGCCTGAACTGCCTTTTGAAGAGTTATAGTAGCTCTCGGACAGTGTGTGCATGCTCCTTGCAACTTCACGGACAGTACATTTCCGTCTAACGATACGACCGAAATATCTCCTCCGTCAGCATTTAATGCAGGTCGAATGTCGTTGTCGATTACCTTTAAAATTGCTTGTAAAAGCTCTGAATCATGAGTCATTTTCGCACCAACCAACAATGTTAAAAATATCCTAATCAAGTAGGGCGCATTATACATTGGTTTTCGGATTATGTCCAGATTTGGCCAATAATGTCTGGATTATGCTTAAAAATGAGGATATTATATTCCAATATGAAAATCATACACTTAAAAACAATAGATAGTACCCATCTTTATGCTTTAAGACTTATCGAGCAGTCAACATTTTTTGTAAATGAGGGAGCTGCAATTGTCGCAGATGAGCAAACGAACGGCATAGGACGATGTAAACGGCAGTGGGTATCAGAAAAAGGCAATCTTTTTACGTCGATTATTAAGGAAATGCCAAATAACAATGCCATGGATTTGGGGCAATTATCATTAACGGCGGCGTGTGCGGTCAGAGAAACGATACTTCATTATATTTCGTCCGAAATAAGCAACAATATAAAGCTGCACTGGCCAAACGATGTTTATTATCAACAGAAAAAAATCAGCGGTATGCTTTTGGCTGTATCAAATAATCTGCTCATAATTAGTGTTGGTATAAATATAAATTCTTCTCCGAATCTCGCACGTCCTTCAACATGTTTGTGTGAAATTTCGCAAAAGTCAGGTGCGGAGTTGCATAGAAAAGAAGTCTTGAGTATTCTTTTAGAGAATATAGATGATTGGATATCGCGTTTGTGTAACGTCGGTTTTTCGTATGTACGGTCATATTGGTTACGAAATATTAACGATATTAATTGTAAAGTGACAATAAAGAATGGGAATTCTGTCTTGAACGGGATTTTTTTGGATATAAACGATTCAGGAAAGGCCGTATTAGAATGCGAAGGCAAGCGTGTGCAAATATCCAGCGGCGATCTTTTTATGAATCAAGATGAGATAGGATATAGTTGTGAGTAAAAAAACAGATAAGAAAGCGGATAAGAAAAAAGCAGATGGCTTGCTGTTTATTCCGATTGGTGGCTGTACAGAAATAGGCATGAATTTATACGCCTATATATATAATGACCAATGGATTTTGGTTGATATGGGCATGGGATTCGATAACGAGCTTGGACGAGAGCTTCTTGTGCCATCTCCTGAAACTCTCATAAAAAATAAATCGAAAATCAAAGCGTTGTTCATTACACATTCGCATGAAGATCACATTGGAGCGATACCTTATTTGTGGCCTATGATTGAATGTCCGATTTATGGACGTTCGTTTGCTATAGAAATGATTCGCGATAAACTGCAGCAATTTAATTTGGAGCAGAAGGTTCCTCTCGTAAAAATTTCTGCAGAAAAGAAGATTTCAGTAGGCGATTTTTCTGTTGAGTTGATTCCTGTCGCGCATTCAATTCCCGAATCATCGGCACTTGCTATTAGTACGCTGGATGGAGTTGTTATACACACAGGCGATTGGAGACTTGACGAAGATCCTGTTCTTGGGCCGAAAACGGATGAAGCGAAACTAAAAGAGTACGGCGACAAAGGAGTTCTTGCCCTTGTTTGCGATTCTACAAATGTTTTTCGCGATATAAGATACGGTTCTGAAAAAGATGTCAGAAAAAATCTTGTTGAAATAGTAAAGAAGCATAAAAAGAACAGAATATTGGTTACTTGTTTTGCGTCAAATCTTGCGCGTCTTGAAACTTGCTTCATTGCTGCGAAAGAAAGCGGTCGGCAATTGGTTGTTGCTGGAAGATCTTTGAAAAAAATCGAACGAATTGCACGTCTTGCCGGATACTTCCAAAAAATTCCGCCGTTTTTGGAGGATCGAAAAATAAATTCCATGGATCCGAACAAGGTTCTTATAGTTTGCACGGGAAGTCAGGGCGAACAGACCTCGGCTCTCAGTAAAATTGCTGAGGGAACTCATAAATTTATCAAACTACAAGAAAATGACGTGATTATTTTCTCGTCGCGAGTGATTCCCGGCAATGAACTTGCGGTTCTTGGCATACAAAACGCTATCGTCAAGAGGCAAATAGAAATAATAACAGATGTAGATTGTGAAATTCACGCTTCAGGACATCCGAGTAAAGAAGAACTGCGACATTTGTATTCGCTGGTTAAGCCAAGTTATCTCATTCCAGTTCATGGTGAGACAATGCAGCTTTATAAACACGCGGAAATTGCAAAAGAATACGGAATAAAAAATGTCATAATCCCGCAAGATGGCTGTGTTATAAAATTATCGGAAGGAAGCTCCAAAATCGTAGACCAAGTTGACGTCGGCGTTTTGGCGGTCGATGGAAACAAACTTATTCCAATTGACGGCGTTGTTTATAAACAGCGAAAAGCCTTGTCGATAAATGGTTCTGTGAGTGCGATAATAAAATATCGGCGCGGATCAATCAAAATGACTGACATGACTTCATATGGTGTTTTTGAACCATCGGAGCAAGAGGAATTTGAAGACCTAAAGAGCGATATAGCGTCTGAAATTAAATTGTCGCTGGAAAATATATCGAAAGGGAAAGCAAGCGCAAAAGATATTCAATCGGCGGTCGAGAAAATTATACGAACCGCTTTTGTAGATATCAGAGGAAAAAAGCCGGTTGTTTTTGTGCATGTCGTTGAAGATTGACATAATCAAATAACGTAGATTGACATTGTTTGTTCGAAAAAATATTTTTGAAAGTTCTCTTTTAATAGATATGTAGAAATTAATATATTTTTTACATTTTTCGTTGTAATATTCACAAAAAATTATTGTTGGATTTTTGTTAAATAGTTATGTAGGTGAAAAATTGGGCACTAGCAAAATGGCTAGATGGAGCGCTGAGGCCAGAAGATTCTTTGACGAAGCGCAAGATTGCAGTTTAGTTTTGGAAGTAATAATATCAATTTCCTGCAAAAGCCAGACAGGAGAACCTTTTGAAGAATTAATCAATGCAATAAACAGCAAAGACATCCTCAGAAAAGTAAAAAAGGTAAATATTCTTGATACAACCTATTTATATAGGCATTTTTATTCAGATTTTTCAAAATATTCCGATAGTTCTATTGCAACTCCGTGGTATCTCGAAAACAAAACGGCAATAGAAAAGCTAAAAACTGAAGTTGAACTAAAATCTTGGGCAAATGAAATTAACACAAAAAATTTTGAGGAGTCCTACAAGCAAATAATGAAGGAATACGCAGGAGATTCAAATGGCAAAGGCACGATCTTCGACTTCAGAGACACGGTAACCTCTGAAGCAGCTGTTAATGCGTACAAACACAAAAAGGATTTCCAGCAATGCGTCGATTTCATTTTGGAAGAGTGCGCACATTTGCATTCGTCATTCCGTCATTCGAGCGTAAATATTGTTTACCCGATGAAATTATATTCAACCGGCGATTACATGATTGAAAAACATTCTCTGAAGGTAACTCATCTTTCGTACAGAACAAGCAAAGATATTGATAGCGCAAAAGAAAAACCAAATCAAAATGATGGGGCCGATGATTTCATTGCGACAAACTATAATTTAAGCAAATCCGACATAGAAGCCGCAGTTACGAACTTCATGAAAAATGAAGTAACAAACATGAATTTTTTCGTTGTAGATAAAAAAGGCCAATTAATTTACAGCAATTTTGCTCTGGAACGGTTAGTTGACAAAGGATTGATAGCCGCAAAAATCGATAAAGACGCATGGTTACGAACTCTTGAAGTAATTTGCTCGGGTGAAATGTTTGTTGGTGAAGAAAAAGCAAAAGACGGACGGATTTATCTTTCAATGAAAGCTCCTTTGCGAATAAATGGGGCAATTGAAGGCGCGATTGGTCTTTCTATTGACGTTACAGACACAAAACGAGTAGAAATTGAAAGAAAACGTGCTTCTGATTTGGAGTTTTTAAATCGCATTCAACAAATAAAAATCAAATTTCAAAATGAGTTTACACAATTTATATCGCAAATGGCTCATGATATTACTTCACCTCTCGTAAGTCTCGAAGTATTCGCGAAAACATGCAAGAACCTCCCTTCCGAACAGCAGTATGTATTGTCTGGGATTACTTCCAGTATACGAAACATTGCCGACGATCTGTTGCAAAAGTATAAATATAACAAAAGGGAACTGGATTCTTCGAAAAGGCAGAATGTTTTAGTGTCGCTTGCGCTTTCTGAAATAATAAATCAGAAAAAACTGCAATATAACAAAACAGATGTTTGTATAAATTTATCTTATGATACTACTGCGAAATATTCGTTTATAAACATAGATCAATCTAACTTTTTACGCACGATTTCTAATTTAATTAATAATGCGGTTGAAGCTTGCAAGGATAAACGCGGAATAATTAATGTAAAATTGAAAGCAGAAAATAATAAAGCCATAATTGAAGTTTCTGATAATGGTAATGGCATGCCCGAAAAAATGATTAATCAAATCATGTCGGATATTCCTGTCGAAAGTACAAAACAAAACGGATGCGGCTTGGGATTGTGTCAGGTAATGGAAACTGCAAGACTTTATCATGGTGAAATTAATATAACTTCAAAAGGAAATAAGGGGACGAAGTTCGAGATTGCTTTTCCGCTTGTAGAGCAGCCAGAATGGATATCGAAAGAAATAAATTTCAACAAAAATAATATAGTTTTAGTCATGGATAACGATTCAGAGCCTCTTCCAAAAGAATGGAAGAAAACTTTGAAAGATCATTTCGAGCGTTCTAATTTACATTTCTTCAAAGATAGTCAGGCGATAAATGATTTTGTAGATTCGTTATCCAAAGACGAAAGAGAAAATGTTTTTGTTCTGATGGGTTATAATCCTATAAATTCAGTTTCAGAGGACATTTTAAATTGCATATTGCAGTGTGGTCTTATGAAACAGTCGGTAATAACGACGAATGCCTATAATGATAAACGGCTGCAAGAATTTGTTGCTATGGCTGATGGTAAAATGGTGCCTACCAAGTTTTTGGATGACGTAAAAATTGAAATCAAAGGATAATTTTAACCATTAAAGACTGTGTTGATAGTCTATATTTATTTAGATAGGATTATCATTACAAGAGAGGATATGATGCGGGGAAATGAACAAAAAAAGAGTACAGTACATACTGATAAAAAATCGAAATGGACTAGCGACGCCAGAAAATTTTTCGATGAAGCGCAAGATAACAGCCTTGTCCTCAACGCAATCATATCGCTTTCGTGCAAAAGTCAAACAGGAGAAGTGTTTGAAGAGTTAGTTAATGCTATCAACGACGAAAGAATTCTCAGAAAAATCAAAAAAGTAACTATTCTTGATACAACATATTTATATCGACACTTTTACAGCGAATTTTCAAAATATACGGACGTGTCAATTCCGATAGATTGGTATTTAAAGAATAAAAAAGCGATTGAAAAAATAAAAGCAGAAGTTGAATTAAAATGTTGGGCGACAGAAATTGGTTCAGAAGATTTTCGAAATTGCTATAAGCAAATTATGCGGGATTTTCAGGGGGATGAAAACGGAAACGGCGTCAATCTGAAGTTCAGGGACACAGTAATCGCCGAAGCAGCGACTAATGCATACAAACACAAAAAGGATAAGCAGCAGTGCGTCGATTTTATCTTAGAAGAATGCGCCCATCTTTGCTCCTCTTTTCGCTCAGGTGGAATTATTGTTTATCCGATGAAATTGTACTCGACTGGCGATTATATCATCGAAAAATATTCGTTAGATATAAAGCATATTTCGTATCGTGTGAGTGGTAATGAAGAAAGTGAAAATGAAAAAGAAGAAAAATTGCAAAAAAATGCGGCAAGCGACACCTTAGAAAAAAGCTTAACAGAAGCCGATATAGAAGCAGCCGTTACAAATTTCATGCGAAATGAAGCGACAAACATAAATTTCTTTGTTGTAGATAAACAAGGAAAACTTATTCATAGCAATTTCTCATTGGATAGATTAATTAATAAAAAGCTTACAGCTAAAGAGATAGATAAAGATGCATAGGTAAGTACTGATGAAGTAATTCGTAGCGGCCACGTGTTTGTAGGGGAAGAAAAAGGAAGCGGAGGGAGAACATACCTATCGATGAAAACTCCTTTACAAGTAAATGGAGAGATTGAAGGTGCAATAGGTATATCTATAGATGTAACAGATTCGAAGCGAATCGCAATAGAAAAAAAACGTGCTATGGATTTGGAATTTTTGAACAGAATGCAGCAACTTAAACTGAAGTTCCAAGGTGAGTTTACTCGATTTATATCTCAGATGGCACATGATATTACGTCTCCTTTAGTGAGTCTTGAAGTATTTACGAAAACAAGTAAAGATCTTCCGAAAGATCAGCAATATATATTGAGGGGCATTACATCGAGCATAAAAAATATTGCAGATGAACTTTTGCAGAAATATAAATACTCACAACAAGAACTGGATTTCTCGAAACAACACTGTGTTTTAGTTGCTCTTACGCTTTTTGAATTGGTGAATCAGAAGAAAGCGCAATACAAAAAAGCAGATGTGAAGATCAATTTATTTTATGATCCCGATGTAAAATATGCTTTTATTAATGCCGATCAAGCGGAATTTTCTCATATAATTTCAGATGTTATTGATAAAACGGTACAAAATTGCTCAGGAAACAGGGAAATCATCAACATTAAATTTACCGCGAAAAATTCCGATGCAATTATTGAAGTTTCGAGTAATTCTAAGATGGCCAACGTGAGTAATATCTCGGATATTGTACAATCATGCCAAGGAAAAGTAGTCGTTTCATCAAATGATGATGAAGGAAGCAAAACTGTAATCACTTTCCCTCTTTCTGAACAGCCGAATTGGATATCTACTCAGATAAATGTTCACAAAGACAGCATAATTATGGTTCTTGATAACGATACAGCATCGCAAAAACAATGGGAAAAACTGTTTAAAAATTATATGGATACGGTGAAATTGAAATTCTGCAGCGATGGGCAAGAAACAAGTGATTTTGTTGATTCTTTATCCAGTGAAGAAAAACAAAATGTTTGCGCACTGATAAATTACGAGTCAACATATTCGGATTCGGAGGATATTTTAAGCACCGTTCTGCAATGCGATCTTGTAAAACAATCTGTGATAATGACAAGCGCTTACAACGATAACCAATTGCAGGAAGTTATCGCCGCTGCTGGCGCAAAAATGCTTCCGAAACAGTTCCTGAAGGGCATAAACGTTGTCGTGAATTAGGGTATTACTCTTTTTTACAGCGATGTGAAGTTAGAAAATAAACTCTCGCAAAAATTTGCTTATGTCCTCAATATATTGTATTCTTTTCGCCAAGATGTTTTGAAAGTATATTCATAAGATGCTCGACCCTTTACATCAATTCGTCATTCAGCCGATATTCAAAATAAATGTCGCTGGTTTTGATTTATCTTTTACAAATTCGTCATTGGCGGTTATTTCGGCTGTCGTGTTAATATGCGCTTTGTTTTCATTTGGCCTCAGAAATAAAAGTCTTGTTCCTGACCGTCTTCAAGCGTTTATTGAAGAAACATATTTGCTTATTGCGGGTCTGATCGACAACAACGTCGGAACTCAAGGACGGCAATATTTTCCTTTTGTCTTCTCGATTTTCTTTTTCGTTCTATTCGGAAATCTGCTCGGTATGGTTCCTTATATGTTTACGTTCACAAGCCACATAATTGCCACTTTCACGCTTGCTGTGGTAGTGTTTTTATTCGTAACGCTCCTGGGAATTGTTAAACATGGGTTTAAATTCCTGAGCCTGTTCGCTCCAAAAGGATTGCCGCCGTTTCTCTTGCCTGCCGTAGTTCCTATAGAAATGATTTCGTATCTTGCACGTCCGATTAGTTTGGCTGTTCGTCTCTTCGCGAATATGATGGCGGGTCATACGATGATGAAAGTTTTCGCGGGTTTCACAGCTATGTTCGGAGTGTACGGATTCATTCCTATCGGTGTAAATGTCATTTTAACAGGATTCGAGATAATCATAGCAATCATTCAAGCATATGTATTCACTATATTGACTTGTGTATATCTTAACGATGCGATACATTTACATTAAAATTCGTATAGAAAAGAATATGCTGGAAAATATTGTTGTTTTTCATTTATAATATAGAAAGTTAAGGAGATTAGAAAAATGTCACCAGAAGCAGCACGTATGATCGGCGCAGCAGTCACTGTTTTTGCGTTATACGGAGTCGGAATGAGCATGGGAAATCTGTTTTCGACTTGGATTAGCTCAGTAGCTCGCAATCCCGAAGCGGAAGAAAAAGTCAGATTCATGGGTATGCTTGGCTTCGCTCTTACAGAATCCATCGCTCTTTTCGCTTTGCTTATAGCTTTGTTGATATTGTTCAAATAGTTTGTTTGCTTTTTATTGATTAGCAATCTATATGCGATAGGTGTAAGATGCCTCAGCTTGCGGTGGAGACATTTCCATCACAGATATTTTGGATACTTATCGGTTTTTTTGCCGTGTATTTTTTTATGTCGACTGTTGTAGCACCTAATCTCGAAGAAACTTTGGAGAATAGAGCGCAACATGTGGGTTCTCTCGTCAAAAAAGCTGAAAATCTAAATTCTGATGCGCAAAAAATAGAAAAAAACGCTTTTGATGCGCTTGAAAGAGTGGAAGTAGATTATGCGGAGATCGAGTCGAATCTTATAGCGTCATTCAGAGAACAAAGCATGAAAGAAAAAGAGGCTTTGTATAAGGTTTTCGCAAAAGAATCACGATCGAAATCGGAATTACTGGCTGAAACTTCCGAAAAATGTTTCAACGAAGTCTCTGGTGATATAGATGATATAGTGCAGGCGGCAATGCTGAAAATAAACGACTCAACAAAAAGAAATATTGCGAGAAAACGAGTATGAGTATCGATCCGAGTTTTTCCATTTTAATTTCTTTTCTTGGGTTCTGCTGGATTTTCGCAAAAAAAGTTTATCCGATGGTTACACGAAAATTGGATGAGCATATCGAGGCGGTAAAACAGCAAATTGCGGAAGCTGAAAAGTTGCGCGAAGAAGCTGCAATTGCTCTGGAGAATGCCAAAAAGAAAGAAAGCGAAATCGAAGATATTATTGCGGAAAATCGCATAAAATCGGAAGAGAAAATCAAAAGATTGCATGAGGAAAATGAACGTTTGCTGAAAATGCTCAGAGAACGTCATGAAATGTCACTTAAAACGCAGCTAGAAGCAGAGTTTGTTAAACAAAAAAATCAGCTTATCGATAGATTGACCAATCTGATTCTTGAAAAAATCTCAGAAAGAATCGAAGAAACCGGATATAAATTTTCAACGTCTTTAAAAAAAGAAGATCTAAGCAAATTGTTAGACACCGACAAAATAATTCACTAATTTTCTTGTTACGCCGTAAATTGTTCCTGGATTATTTTCTCTTTAAATAAATTATCCTTATCAAACAGCAGAGTAAGAGTGATGTCTTTTGCTTCTGACACCGTGACTTTGGAAGCGTCTCGGAACTCGACATAGTCGGCAACTGCGCATACTGGTCTTTTTTGCGCATCTATTATATCAAATTCAATGACAGATGATGACTCAAGCAACGCTCCGCGCCAGCCTCTCGGACGAAAAGAGCTTATCGGAGTCAATGCAAGCAATTTTGTTCCCGGCGGTATGATAGGTCCATTTGCGGAATAGTTATATGCGCTGCTTCCCGTTGCTGTAGCGGCGATGATTCCGTCAGAGACCATTTCTTTCATTCTTTCGACATCATCGATCACGATTTTTATTTTTGCGGTTTGGTGTGTTTGTCGCAGTAAATACAGTTCATTTATCGCTATTGCTTCGAAAATTTCGCCGTTTCGCGTCTCTATCTTTACCCACAAAGGATGAATTTTCAGCGGAACAGCATTTTCAATTCTTTCTTCTAAATTTTCCACTGAATACGGATTTGTAAGAAAACCGATTTTTCCTCGATTCGCTCCGTAAATCGGAAGGCCTTGTTTATAATTTTCGTGAAAAGCCCGTAAAACCATTCCATCGCCTGACAGAACAACGATGCAATCAGCTTCTGAAACATCAGCTTGCCCATATAACTCTGTCATCTGCTTGTATGCGCTTCTTGATTTTTCACTACATGAACTTACAAAATGAATTTTCATTTTAAAAACTTATCCACCCTACCATTAAGCTAGCATAGAAAAATTTAAAATTTTAATCAAATGCTATTGTTGTCCTCACTAATCGACATCGGCGTAATTTTCACCAAAACAATTTGGTTCCGCTGCCGTCGTAAAATCTCCATCTTATATCCCGCTAAGTTATAAACTTGTCCGGCGTCCGGGATTTTCCGCAATTCTCCCATAATATAGCCCGCAATAGTGGCTGCGTCTTCTTCCGGAATGCTCCAATCAAATTCTCTGTTTATGTCTCGAACCGGAGTTGTTCCATATGCGATTACGCTGCCATCTGCCTGAATTTTCATTTCTTCGTCGGTAGCGTCATCGTATTCATCGCCAATATTACCCACGATTTCTTCCAAAATATCTTCCAAAGTTATGCAGCCCATTAGATCGCCGTATTCATCTACAACAAGCGCAAAATGCTCTCTTTTTTTGCGAAAATTTTGCAGCTGTTCAAGCAAATGCGTTGTTTCCGGAATAAACCACGGCGGAGAAATAAGGCTGTTTATCTTTACATTTTCGATGTTTTCATTACTCAATTGTAAAGCTCTGAAAAAAGTTTTTGTTTTCAAAATGCCGATAATGTTTTCGGGATTATCCTTCCACATCGGCACTCGGGAATACTGGCAGTTCATTAATTCCTCAGCAATTTTCGCGACAGGAAGAGAGGAATCGATGGTACTCATATTTTTTCTGTGCACCATAGCTTGAGTGACTCGAATAGCTTCCAAATCCAGAATACTTTTGAGCATGATTTTCTTTTGTTCTTCGTCTTCATCACCTTCGGAAGAGTGCATTTCGATTGCTCCTCGTAGTTCTTCGTCAGGATTTTCAGAAGCGTGCTCATTTTCTACGTCCATTCTGAAAAGTTTCATGGAAATTCTTGCACAACATTCCAAAAGACTGATTAACGGCTTCAAACAAAGAACAATTACATCCACAAACGGAGCAACAAACAGCGCATATTCCATTGTAAATTTGATTGCGACCATTTTCGGAAATATTTCGGCATAAGTCATAAGCAAAACGGCTATAATTGTCTGCATAATTGCCGTTTCCGCTGCTGAAAAATATTTCAAAGCAAATAAAGTGCTCACTATAGGTATGAGGTAAACAACCATCTGGTTCAAAACTAAAATTGTCCCGATTGATGTGGTCATTTTCCCTTTTAACTCGAGAACCTTTTTCGCTCTCTGGTCTTTTTTCTTTGCGAGATGATACAAATGCGCCTTTGATGCCCCCGTAATCGCAGTTTCTGCTCCGGCGATAAAACCGGCAATGCCAATCAAGCACAAAACGCCTAAACTAAAAATAATATAAGCCATTAAATTCCAACATTAATAAAACGGAAAGCCGAACCAGCGACACGCGACAAAGAAAAATCGAAATCTTGCGGAAAAAAATAAGAATGAAAATTACAACTTCGCATAAAGTATTTTTGCATACACATTTTAATTACTCAGAGTATTATAAGTTTATAATTGGATATGGTAAAGAAATTATTAACGAAATCGAGATAAAAATGCTGCACAGGTATGTTGAATTGTTCGTGGAATATCTGAAAAGTGAACGAAATGTGGCCAACAACACAGTACAATCTTATATAATGGATTTATCGGATTTTTGCGCATTTGTTGACCTTGAAAAGGAAATAACAGAAGAAAACATCAAGGATTATCTGGCTAATTTGGACGAAAAAAAGCTGAAAACATCATCAGTAAAACGAAAATTATCGGCATTAAAACAATTTTTCAAATTTTTGTATCGAGAGGAACTAATAACGCAGGATCCCACTCGTTTTATACATCAGCCGAAAAGTCGCCGCCCTCTTCCTAAAATAGTAAGTGAGGAAGTTATAGAAAAATTACGGAATGCGATATTAACGCTGCCGCACCCTGACGATATTCGAGCGGAATTAATTTTGCTGATTTTGTATGGAAGCGGATTACGAGTCAGTGAGCTGATTTCTTTAAAAAGGAATGCGATTGTAGAAAATAAATTCATAAGAGTTTTCGGAAAAGGAAGTAAAGAGCGTATTGTTCCGATATCCCCGAGAATCGTTTCATTAATGCCGGAATGGCTTGCGGCCTGCAAAGAATCCCCTTGGTTATTCCCTTCTGTAAATGCGGAAAAACATATAACACGCCAGAGGGTATTCCAAATATTGAAGGAATTAGCAGCAACGTCAGGAATTGATGTAACAAAAATTTCACCGCACGTTTTAAGGCATGCTTTTGCAACGCACATTTTGGACAATGGAGCGGATTTGCTGAGCGTAAAAAAAATGCTTGGACACCAAGATATATCAACGACGGAAATATACACGCATGTTACAAGCAAAAAGCTACGAGAAGTCGTAAATAAATTCCATCCGCTTGCTCAAATAGAAAAAGATGAGACGGCGAGGAAAAAGTTTTAATTTTGCTACAGAATTTTCTTTTAAGTGGTCTTTTCTCTTTATTAAAGTTATTATCAAATAAACGGCTATTTAGGGAGAAAATCTATGGATTTGTTTGCGATTCTTTGCATATTGTTATTTTTACTGCTGTTCGGAAGTATTTTTATCGTTCGTCAGCAGAGTTGCGCAGTAATTGAGCGTCTGGGCAAGTTCAATCGCATTGCTCATCCCGGATTGCATTGGAAAATTCCGATAATAGACGATGTCGTGTCGACGTTATCGCTCAGAATTAATCAGTTAGGCGTTTCAGTCGAAACGAAAACTCTTGATAACGTCTTTGTTAATGTTGTAGTTGCGGTTCAATATAGAGTTCTTCCCGAAAAAGTCTTTGAAGCATGCTACGCTTTGCAAAATCCTGAGTATCAGATAAAAGCGTTTGTTTTTGACCTAGTGCGCGCTCAAGTTCCTAAACTAAGTTTGGATGACGTCTTTTCTAAGAAAAATGATATAGCAGACGCTATGAAGATAGAATTATCAAAACCTATGTCAGAGTTTGGGTACGGTATTATTGAGACCCTTGTTACAGATATTAACCCTGATCAAAATGTTAAGGCTGCCATGAATGAGATAAACACAGCTCAGAGATTGCGTGTTGCCGCAAGCGAGAAGGGAGAAGCCGAGAAAATTCTAAAAGTGAAGCAAGCGGAAGCAGAGGCCGAAGCAAGTATTTTGCATGGTAAGGGTATTGCGGGACAACGGCAAGCGATTATCGAGGGATTAGGACAATCGGTCGAAGAGTTTGTGCGTCAACTTCCAGGAACTCAAGCGTCGCATGTTATGGATATGGTCTTGCTTATACAATATATAGATACATTAAAAGAAATAGGCGCGGGATCTAAATCGAACGTAATTTTTGTGCCGCATTCTCCAGGTAATGTAGCTGATTTAGGAGAGCAAATCCGCGAATCTATATTTGCAGCACAAAAGATTAAGGAAGATGGCACAGAAAAATAGAAAATAGTAAGAAGATAAGAAATATAGAAAATTATCTAGACGTTATGAAAAGATCGTGCGGGAGCTGGATATCGGTCATGCAGATCTTTTAAGTAAACGTTCAGGCTATTTACTTTCAAGCACACATTTTTATGACCGGAAAACAGTAGATTTATTTCGTTACCCGTGGCATGCATTGCCAATAAATTAAGGTATCTTTCATGCACAATGTTCTTGAAATTATCGTTCACAGTTATGCTTTGCACATCATGAATATATAATCCTGAATGAACCCTATAATAGTTTCTTTTCGAATTAGGAACATATTGCGCTTCATGTTCTTCCGCACTTAACAGCTCCCAACAAAACCTGTTAAGCATTAACCGCAAGCATTTTTTATCCTCGTGAAAAGAATGCGAACTGATATGAAATATAGAATCCTGCAGCAAAGATGAGATTATGTCACATCCTTCTTCATCGTACGCTTTCAGGAAGAATTTTTGAGATTCCATTTAATTTATAACACCAATACTGCTACACAACACAAGCAACAAGCACAAAATCAGCGGGGGCTTCTGTTACCCGGTGCCCCCAGACCGTGTCACATGCTAGGCATAGATCCTTTCTTCGAATGGAACATTGTCATTGCATGCGTACAAAGCGAAATTATCGTTCGCATTTATAGTTTTTGGTCTTATAACGTAAACCACCACGAGTAAAAACCGTGCTTTTCAACGTGTGTCGAATCTATTCACCCCCAAAATAACATGCGTTTTCATAACTGGTGGAGGTGCCGGGCTCTGCCCCCGGGTCCACATCGCCTATTCATCACGATGTTTATTACCATATTCGTATTTCTACGACGTAATTACTCTATCACAAGGACAATTAACAAACAATTGGCACATTAAACTAATACCCCGAACGGAGACGAGAGACAACGTTGGCAGGCGAGTGCCATTTTAGAGTCTTCATAGGTCTGTCATT